>JACQQZ010000103.1 GCA_016206755.1 Candidatus Omnitrophota bacterium | reverse complement strand
GGCCACGTGCGGCCCTTTGCACAAATCGACAAACTCCCCGTCGGTAAAAAAAGACACCTCCGGGTCGGCGAGGCCTTCGACAATCTCCGCCTTGAAGCGATCCTCTTGCTTTTTCATCTCCTCGAGCGCGGCGGCTTTTGGCTTAAACGACTGCTTAAAAGCATGATTTTCCGAGATGATTTTTCGCATTTCGGCTTCAATGCGCGGCAGATCATCCTCCGCAATCGGCTGGGGCATCTCGATGTCATAGTAAAAGCCCTCTTCGATGGGCGGACCGATCCCCAAGCGCGCATTGGGCCAAATGCGGCGGACGGCTTGCGCAAGAATGTGCGCCGCCGAATGCCGCAGCGGCTCCAGACTGTTCTTCGTTGTCGTCGCGTGGCTGTGTTGTGTTTTCATTTATTTACTTCTGTTCTGTAAATGAATTGGTGGGCGGTACTGGACTCGAACCAGTGGCCCCCTCCATGTCAAGGAGGTACTCTAACCAGCTGAGCTAACCGCCCTTTAATTTTTTGCACCCAAGCGTGCCGGGGATGGGACTCGAACCCATACGGGCATAAAGCCCAACGGATTTTAAGTCCGTACTGTCTTCCGTTCCAGCACCCCGGCGAAAAGATTATTCTTTTATCCGTTAAGTGGAGGCGCGGATCGGAATCGAACCGACGGAATAACGGTTTTGCAGACCGTCGCCTTGCCACTTGGCTACCGCGCCATACAACAAGTCCAGAGGGACAGTGGTTGCGCTTCCCCTAGCGCAAGCCAGCCCGCTCCTCGGCTACCGAAAGAATCCGCCGGGCCAAGACCTGTTTTGACACACGATGAAACGGCGTGACGCTGCCTTCTCGATCGAGAATCGCCCCGCTGATCGGCTGATGTCCAAAAGGGACGCTTTGCGTCAATTTCGTCAGGACGATTGCATCCAGCTGCTTTTGCTTCAATTTTGCGCGCGCGCTGCTGATTCCATCCTGCGTTTCCAACGCAAATCCGATCAAGATCTGGCCCGGCCGCTTCATGCGCGCCAGTCCTGCTATGATATCCGGATTTTGGACCAGCGTTAAAGTCCATTTTTTATTCGGCAGCCCGCCACGCTTCCTCTTTTGTTTTGCGACTTTCTGCGCGCGAAAATCAGCCACGGCTGCCGCCATCACCAGCAGATCGGCCTTGCGAAATTCCCGCCGCAAAGCGGTTTGCATCTGCAAAGCGGTTTCTACGCTTGCCACGCGGACCGTTTTGGGAGCGCTGGCCGCCACCGGTCCAGTCACCCATGCGACTCTATGCCCGCGCCGGTGCGCTTCCTGTACAATCGCTTGTCCCAACACGCCGGCCGACCGGTTTGAAATGTAGCGCACCGGATCAATCGGTTCACGCGTGGGGCCGGAAGCCACCAAGACTCTCATATCTTCGGCATCATTCCAACTCTATTTCAGGCGCTTACGGACTGCCCCGACGATCGCCTGCGTTTCTTCGATGTGACCCATCCCTTCCACGCCGCAGGCGAGCATCCCCTGCTTTGGACCGACAAATTCATACCCGTAGCCGTTGAGCGTCTTCAAGTTGGCCTGCGTGGCCGGGTGTTCGTACATCTGCAGATTCATCGCCGGTACAATCAACACCGGTGCCTTGGTCGCAAAAACGACGCTGGTCACCAAATCGTCGCAAATGCCATTGGCCAATTTCCCCAGCACATTCATCGTCGCCGGACAAATCAGGACCAGATCCGCCGCCATCGAAAGCGACGTGTGCAAAAGGTCCCACTCCTGGGTCGTTTGAAACATGTCGCTGAAAACGGCGTTGCCCGAGAGCGTTTGAAACGTCAGCGGGCTGACAAACTGCGCGGCATGCGGCGTCATCACGACGCGGACTTGCATCCCCTTTACTTTCTTCAGGGTGCTGACCACATCACACGCCTTGTAGCAGGCGATGGACCCTGTCACGCCAACGACGATTGTCGCCAACTAAATCTCTTCCCTCTTGCGTTTTTCCGGTTTCGGCTTCAAGCCAACCTTCCCGGCGGCGATTTCATACAATGCAACCGTCGCGGGCTTGAACTTCGGATCGGTTTCGGCCAATCGGGGCGCCCCGTCATTCAACTCCAGGGCGCGCCGCGCAGCCACGATCACCAGCTTGTAGATGCTGGGAATTCTTTCGAGCAACGGTTCAATTGGAAAATAAACGGATGCATTCACCATGAAGAACCCTTTCTTTTAGGATTACCAAGTCAACGAGGTCCGAACGCGGCAACGCTCCGCCGCAACAATGGCTCTGAGTTGTTCTGCGGCATCCATCAAGCAATCGTTGACCACCACATAATCGTACTCCGGTACACAACGCAGCTCCCGTTTCGCAAGAGCCAAGCGCCCTTTAATCTGCGCGGACGTTTCCGTCCCGCGCCCCATCAGACGTTGATGCAATATTTTCAAACTGGGCGGTTGAATAAAAATGGTGATGGCCGGATAGCCGGAGCGCCGGAGCTGCCGCGCCCCCTGCACATCAATCCCCAAGAGCACATCCTTCCCTCGGCGGCGGGCCGCATCAATAAACCGGCGCGGCGTCCCATACCAGTTGTTGAGCACTTGGGCATACTCCAACAACAACCGCCGCTGGCGCTCGCGCGCAAACTGCCGCGGGGTGATGAAATAATATTCCCGCCCATGACGCTCGCCGGGACGCTTGCCGCGCGTGGTCATGGAAACGGAACGCGTCAAACGCCTGTCGGACTTTAAAAGTTCCGCCATCAGCGTGGTTTTGCCGGAGCCCGAGGGGGCTGAGAGCACAAACAGCAGCCCTTTGCCTGTATCCATCACTCGATGTTTTGGGCTTGCTCGCGCAGCTGCTCGACCCAACCTTTCATCCTGATGGCGATTCGAGTCACCTCGACATCGCTGGATTTTGAGCCGACGGTGTTGACTTCGCGGTGCAATTCTTGCGCGACAAAATCCAGCGTGCGCCCGACCGGCTCTTGCGAATTCAGGAGCGTCTTCAAATGGGCGGCGTGCGCCTGAATGCGGATGATTTCCTCGGCAATGTCGCATTCCTTTGCAAAAAAAGCGATCTCCTGTTCCAGGCGCCCGGCATCCAGGGGTTGAGCGGTCAACGCCTGAATGCGTTCGGTCAATCGCGTCCGATATTCTTCGACCACCTGCGGCGTTCGAACATGCATCTGCTGGGCGGCCGCTTCCAAATCGTGCACCATTTTTTGCAACGCCGCTTCGGTGGCCTTGCCTTCCCGGCGGCGATTTTTGTCCCACTGGGCCAATGCGGCTTTGGCCGCCTTTAAAATTCCGCTTTGCGCCTGAGGAGACTGCTGTTCCGGCGCAGCGACAACGCCCGGCAACGCAATAATTTGCGACAAGGATATCTCGCCTTTGAGCCCGAGGGACCTTTGAAGCTTTTTGAGCGCCTGCAGATAGCT
>JACQQZ010000104.1 GCA_016206755.1 Candidatus Omnitrophota bacterium | reverse complement strand
CCTCATGAAGGGCGAGTCGTATGTCCTTCTCAAGGTTTAAGTTTCTCCTGGATGAAAATGTCCGGCGGGAGCTTTACCTCTTCTTAAAAAACCGCCACACCAGCGTCAAGACTTGCCCTAAGGGATTGCGAAACGGAGCCATCGCAAAACACTGCATTTCAGAGGGACGGACATTGGTTACCAATGATGAGGATTTTTCACGGATGTCCGCCAAAGAGATTTACAGCGTTGTCTGGCTCAAAATTCCCCAGAACGATCTGGATGGCCTGATCAAATCCTTTTCTCGGTTTTTAGACTCCGCCCCACCAGACCTCAAGGGAACCCTCATTACCCTACTCCCCTCTCACCACAAGACCGAACGGTTGGCTCAAACTTTCACCATTCCTCGCTGAGGTTTCCCCGCGCCCGAATAACTGGGCATCGAGGCGTGGGCCGAGCTGGCGGTGGGACTCGGGCAGCAGATGCCCGTAGCGGTCAAACGTCGTCTCAATGGAGGCGTGCCCGAGCTGCGACTGGATTACCTTCGGGTTTTCTCCCTGGGCGATCAAGAGCGTGGTGTACGTGTGGCGAAGATTGTGTAACCGGATCCGCCGCAGGCCTGTCCGGCTCAGGACCGGCAGAAACTCCCGCTTGACCATGTTCTCGGCAAGGATCGGTTTGCCCTCCTTCGTGCAGAAGACGAGGTCGTAAGGGCTGGCCGGAGATTGCAACCGATGGAGCTCGAGGGTTTCTCTGAGTCAGGGGCACTACGGCTCGAGCAAGCGCAGCTCGGCTTGATACAACTTCCGCTGCCGCTGGAGCGTGACTTTCTGCTGTTCAAGGGTGGGGAGCTGTCCTTCAATGGAAGCCAATTGCTGGCGCCAGTCCTCCGCTTGGGGCATCGAGGAATCCGCTCCGGCTTCTTGCAATAATTTCGACATCTCTGCGCGGGTCCGCTGAAGCCCTTTGAGGGTGGCCTCCGTTCGGCGCAGGAGGTCTTGTGCCCCGGCCAGTTTGGCCTTGAGTATTTCACGGGCAGGATCCAGGCGCTCCTCCAGCGATTCTATTTGCATCTGCGCGGCTTTTTCCCTGCTCCGGAGCTCCTGGCGGCGCTGCTGGATCTCGCGCAGCAACGCATGACGCTGGGCGGTCAGATCTTTTTGAAGCCGATCGACCTGGCCGGAGATTTCTTGGCGTTCCTTGAGAACGTCCGTAAACGCGGGGTCCTGCCGAAGAACTTCTTCCGAAGAAACCGGCGGCTCGATCCAGGAACATCCGGCTGCCAGCACAAAAGCCGCGAGAACCCAACGCCAGAAGGCGATGGTTTCGCTTCCTCTAGCGAAAGCCAAACGCCGGAAAGCGATGGTTTCGCTTAAAATTCTAACGCTCGGAGGCGCGTTCGTCGTCAGTGGTTTCTTCAAAATTCCGGATCGGCACCACTTGACCCCCGTTGGATTTGACCTCATCCGGCTCGTGATAAGCAAAGGTCTCTCCCGCATAATTGCGCAGGGTCATGACGCCGTCTTCGTAATTGACCACGTAGTTGGGGCTGACGGGAATTTTGCCGCCGCCGCCGGGGCCGTCGACGACAAAAGTGGGGACGGCATACCCTGTGGTGTGTCCGCGCAGTTGTTCGAGGATCCGAACGCCGGATTCAACGGAGGTGCGAAAATGGCTGATGCCCCGCGCAGGATCGCACTGATAGATGTAGTACGGCCGCACGCGCACCTTCAGAAGCTCATGCATCAGTTTTTTCATCGTCGCCGGGTCATCGTTGATGCCGCGCAAAAGCACCGTCTGACTCCCGAGCGGCACGCCGGACTCCGCCAGCATGTCCATGGCCACTTTCACCCGGGGGGTCACCTCTTTGGGATGGCAGTAATGCAAGCTCATCCAAACCGGCTTGTAGCGTTTGAGCAAGTCGCAGAATTCCTGCGTGACGCGCTGCGGCATCGTCACCGGCGTTCGAGAACCGATCCGGATAAACTCGATGTGCGGTATCTCGCGCAGCGACTTTAAAATTTTCTCCAAGCGGTTTTCTGTCAGCATCAGCGGATCGCCGCCGGAGATCAGCACGTCCCGCACTTCGGTGTGTTTTCTCAAATAGTCGAAGGTGGCTTCGTAATTGGCCGAAGACATCAACCCCCGGCTGGTGGTTCCCACCAATCGCCGGCGGGTGCAATGCCGGCAATACATCGCGCACTGTTCCGTCACCAAAAAGAGAACGCGGTCCGGGTACCGGTGCACCAACCCCGGGACGGGCATATCGCCGTCTTCTCCGCACGGATCGAGCCGGTCGTGCTCGCGAACATCAAATTCCTCGGCGGAAGGAATAGACTGCCGGCGGATGGGACAATCCGGATCTTGCGGGTCCATCAAAGCGGCCCAGTACGGAGGGATGGCCATGACCAAACGGCCGTGGGTTTTAGAAGTCGCCTCCGCCTCGGAGGCGGTCAGCGGAAACCAGGGCCGGAGCTGATCCACATGCGTGATGCGGTTTCGCAGCTGCCAATGCCAATCTTCCCAATCCTGCAGGGAAACATCTTTCCACATCGGAACGCGGTGATAACCGTCGTCTTGCGTCAAAGTCAACAACCTCCTTTACGCGGCCACAGGGCGGCCATTCCCCTCAGCGACTGAAGCCGCCGGGGCTTTTCCAGCCACACTCGAAGAATGAATGGATGAATTTTCTTTGAGTCGAACCGCGACAAGCTCCACCAATCGCCCGATCAATTGGGCGTATTGCAACCCCGCAGCAGCGGCCATGCGGGGGAAGTTGGATTCCAAGGGGTCCAGACCGGGCAACGGATTGATTTCTAAAACATGCGGTATTCCGCTTGCATCCAGGCGCACGTCGACGCGGGAAAAATCACGGCACCCGACCGCCCGATGCGCCTGGAGCGCCGCCTCGCGGACACGAAGCGCTATTTCCGGCGACAAACGCGCAGGACACCGGAATGCCGGCGTCAGATGAAGCTCTTCGTTGCCCTGATGCTCTTTCATTCTCCAAGAATAAAAACTCTCTCCGGATCCTTCGCAGGTCGAAAAATCGATCTCCAGAATGGGCAACGTTTCGGCGGGGGCGTTGCCCAAAACGCCCACGCTCAGCTCCGTCCCTTCGATAAATTCTTCCACCAAGACCGGCTGGCGATACTGCTCATGGACGCGCCGCACCTGCCCCAGCGCCGCGGAAGCGTTTTCCACCACGCTGGAAACTGAAATTCCTTTTCCGGAACCCTCATGGTTCGGTTTGACGATCAACGGAAAACGCAAATCGGGATTGAGTGTTCCGCCGGGATTTTCAAAACGCTGAAAATTCGGCGTCGGAACTCCGGATTCCCTTAGAATTTGTTTTGTCCTCGCCTTGTCCAATGCCAAGGCAAGTGCGAGCACGCCGGAGCCGGTGTACGGAATCCCTAAAAATTCCAAAAGGGCCGGCACCTGAGCTTCCCGGGACTGCCCCTGGGTGCCTTCCGCAATGTTAAAGGCAAAATCAACGCGGCGCGCTTGCAGCCAAGAAGGCAAGTCCGATGCGGCCTCGACCCCTTCCACGCGATGCCCCAATGAGCGCAGGGCTTCGGCAATGGCATCGACCGTCTGAATGCTGTCAAATTCAGAATAAGCGTCCGGCGCCATACCCGGGGGTATGACGGAAGGTTTCAGATTATAAATTAACGCGATGTGGTAGGGCATGGCTCCAACCGGTGCCGCAGCACAGCGGCGTTGATCACTTGATGAATGATGGCGTCGTAGGAAACGTTCAGGCGCCGGGCCACCGTCATAAAAATATCTTCCGTCGACAAACTCGGCAAAGGGTTGATCTCCAGAACGTACGGCTTGCCCTGCGCATCGACCCGAAAATCGACCCGTCCGAAATCTTTGCACTCGATGGCTTGATAGGCGAGAACCGCCAGCCGCTGCAATTCTTTTTCCAGCGCGGCGGGAATCCGCGCCGGGCAAAGATAGTTCAAGCCCGGCGCGCTGATCCGCGCAAACGTGTAAATGAGGTCCCCCAGCTCCGTTCGGCCATCGATTTCAATTTGAACAACCGGTTGGGGCTCAGGAGGCGCGTTGCCGATCACCGCGACGGTAAATTCACTGCCACTGATGAACTCTTCGACCAACGCCGGCTGGCGGTAGTTCCGGATGAGCCATGCCGCTTGTTCTTTGAGTTCGCGCAAATTTCGAACGACCGATTTATCGGTGAGACTCTTGCTGGATCCTTCGTGGCGCGCTTTGACAATCAGAGGAAACGGCAGCGGAGCTTCTTGGAGCGCATCGGCATCTTCCATTTGGAAAAAGCGGGGGGTAGGAATGCCTTCTGCAATGAAAATTT
>JACQQZ010000102.1 GCA_016206755.1 Candidatus Omnitrophota bacterium | reverse complement strand
CCAATGCGTGGCCGCGTATCGTGATCTCTTCCTGCCGCAATCGAAGCGGCTCGCCCCCTGCGATACGCAGCTGTTGCTGCACGAGATCCACGCCGGTGACAGCCTCAGTCACCGAATGCTCGACCTGCAATCGGGTGTTCATCTCCATAAAATAAAAGGCGCCGTGCTTGTCCACCAAGAATTCCATTGTACCCGCACAAGTGTAATCGGCCAATTTGGCGCCGCGGACAGCCGCCTGCCCCATTTTTTGCCGGAGTTTTGAATCGACAACGGGCGAAGGGGCTTCTTCCAAGAGTTTTTGGTGCCGGCGCTGCACGGTGCAGTCGCGTTCTCCCAGATAAAGAATTTTGCCGTGCTCATCGGCCAAGATCTGAATTTCAACGTGGCGCGGCTCCTCGATGTATTTCTCGATGTAGACTTCAGAGGACCCGAACGCTTTCTCGGCCTCCGCCTGGCACATCAACAATGCGCTGATGAGGCGGACGTCGTTGTGGGCCACGCGCATCCCCTTGCCGCCGCCGCCGGCCGCGGCCTTGATGATGACCGGGTATTTGATCTGCTTGGCAACTTTCAGCGCTTCTTCCTTGCCGGTGATTGCCTTTTCAGACCCGGGAATGAGCGGCATCCCCGCCTTGCGCATCGCATCTTTGGCCTGGATCTTATTGCCCATCATGCGGATGGCTTCCGGCTTAGGGCCGATGAACTTGATGTTGCAGGATTCGCAGATCTCGGCAAAGTGGGCATTCTCCGCCAAGAAACCGTAGCCCGGATGAATGGCCTCGACGTCCGCGATTTCAGCGGCGCTGATGATGGCCGGAACATTGAGGTAGCTTTGGCTGCTGGGGGCCGGGCCGATGCAAACGGCCTCATCGGCCATACGCACATGCAGCGACTCCGCGTCGGATTGAGAAAAAACCGCGACAGTCCGGATCCCGAGCTCTTTGCAGGCGCGAATCACCCGAACCGCGATTTCACCGCGGTTGGCAATGAGAATTTTCGAGAACATCAGAGAGGTTCGATCAAAAACAGCGGTTGGCCGAATTCGACCGGCTGGCCGTTCTCCGCCAAAACCTGGACAATGCGTCCCTTGACCTCTGCCTTCAGCTCATTCATGAGCTTCATGGCTTCCAGGATGCAGATCACCTTGCCCGGCTCAATCGTTTGGCCCAATTCGACAAACGGAGGAGATTCCGGCGACGGCGCACGGTAAAACGTCCCGACCATGGGGGAATTAATCGTCACGCCCTTGGGCGGCGGCAGGGCTGCCGCAGACGCGGCGGCCGCCGCCGGCAATGCTGTTGGAGCGGCGGACAGGTGCTGAATCACCGTTTCCGTCCCGCCTCCGGACTTCTTGAGGCGCACGCGCAAACCTTCGCGCTCGATCTCGATTTCTCCAAGCTGATGCTCTTCCATCAAGCCCAGCAATTCTTTGAGTTCTTTGAGATTCACGTCAAGCCCTCCCGACATATTCGCCGGTTCGTGTGTCCACTTTAAGCTTCTCCCCGGTTTCAATGAACAGAGGGGCTTGAATCACCAATCCGGTTTCCAGGGTCACCGGCTTGGTTCCCCCCTTGGAAGTATCGCCCCGCAAGCCCGGATCGGCCTGTGCCACGGCCAGCTCGACAGTGGTGGGCAATTCCAAACCGACCAAGCGCCCATTGTGAAAATCTCCCCTGACTTGCAGGTTCTCCAGCAGATAGTTGACGGCGCTTCCCAGCTCCTCCTGATTGAAGGAAAGCTCGTCGTAGGACTTCAAATCCATGAAATGATAGATGCTGGCTGCCCTGTAGGTGTACTGGAGGTCTTTGGTTTCAATGAACGCCTCTTCAAACTTGTCCCCGGAGTCGAAAGTCCGCGGGATGACCGTGCCGACCCGCACGTTGCGCAGCTTGGTCCGGACAAAAGCGCTGCCTTTGCCGGGCTTCACGTGCTGGAATTCCTCAATGATGAAGAGCTGGCCATCGATGACCAAGGCGATGCCGGTTTTGAATTGACTGGTTGAGATTTGCATCGGAATTTAAAGAGCTCTCTATCTTACCTGGCGCTGCGGATCCTGTCAACGAGAGCGGTCAAACCGAGCACGTAACTCAAGGCGCCGAAACCGCTGATTTGGCCGATCGCAACGGGGGCGATCAAGGAATTGCGGCGGAATTCTTCACGGGCATAGATGTTGGACAGGTGAACCTCCACGGTCGGAAGGCCGCTTGCTTCTACGGCATCACGGATGGCGACCGAAGTGTGGGTGTAGGCGGCCGGGTTCATCAGAATACCCTCGTATTCCTTGCGGGCCGTCCCAATTTTTTCAACCATCTCCCCCTCATGGTTGCTTTGGAAAAAATCCAGGGTCACCTTCAAAGGCGCAGCGGCTTCGCTGAGCTTTTGGTTGACCTCTTCCAGGGTCGTTTTGCCGTAAATTTTCGGCTCGCGCGTTCCCAGGAGCTGCAGATTTGGGCCGTGGATCACGAGAATTTTGGCGGGTGCGCTCATGGACGCCGCGCCTCTTCCGCGAGCAGGACCGGGATGCCGTCACGCACAGGAAACGCCAGCCCGCACGCGGCACCGGTGCAAATCAGCTCTTCTTTTTCCTGCCGGAGCTTCGAGTGGCACGCCGGGCAAGCCAGGACATCCAGCAAAGCCGCGTCAATCATGGGTCAAACGCGTCTCCTCGGATGGCACTACCGGCTCCGACGAATCGACTGTCTGCTCGGAAACTGATGGCTCTGTAAGGGCATCCAGAACGGGCAATTCTTTGATCTCCTTGGTGCCGCCGGCCCCCAACTGCTTGAATTGCTTGGCCTTCGGAAGCAACAGCCGGTTAAACGATCCGGCCGCGTCACCGTATGATTTCATGGCGTTCGCAAGACCTTTGCCGATGGCCTCTAAATTTTTTGTAAAATTAGCGACTCGGTCACACAATTCCTGTCCAAGTTTGCTGATTGTATGAGCATTGTCTGCAAGCTTTTGCTGTTGCCAGCCGCGTTCAATCACTCGCAAAAGTGCATAGAGCGTTGCAGGCGTAGCAAAAACTACGCGGCGCTGGAGGGCTTCATCAACAAGACCCCCATCTTTCTGAACCGCAGCCGCCAAAAAGGAATCGTTGGGGATGAACATGACGACGAATTCGGCGGCCGGAAAAGCGGCCCAGTATTCCTTGGCAGACAACGACTGAACATGCTGGCTGATGCAGGCCGCATGCCGCTCAATGGCAGCGGCCTTCTCGGAATCTGTCGCAGTGGCCTGGCACCAGTCGTCATACCCACTGAACGGCACTTTTGAATCGACAATGACCTCTCGACCTGCAGGCATGTGTACAACCATGTCCGGCCGGACGCGGCCGTCATCTGTCAGGACCCCGGCTTGCTCAGTAAAATCACAATATCCCGACATGCCGGCCAACTCAGCGCAGCGACGCAAGGCGATCTCTCCCCATCGACCCCGCACCTGGGCAGAAGAAAGCGCGCCCACCAAGCGAGCCGTCTCTTCCTGCAATCTCGACTGGCCTGCGGCAACACTTGAAAGCTGTTCGCCTACAGAGCCCAGCTCCTTCTGCCTGTTCTTTTCAATCTCTCGCGCTTCTGTCTGGTAATCGGACAGCGCCTTTTCCAGCGGCTTGACCAGCGCACCGATTGCTTCCTCGCGAGAAGCCAGAGAGGTATCGGCACTTTCTTTCAGAGATTTAAATTTTTCCTCGGCAAGAATGAGGAAGCCGGTGTTGTTGGCCTTTAAAGCCTGGGCCGCCAACGCACTGAAGGTATCGGATAGCGCGGTCGTGGCACCATCCAAAAGCGCCTGCTGTTCTGTGACTTTCTTTTCGATCTCCACGGCGCGAGTTTCGGCCGTCACGCGAGCTTCCTCAGCCATCTCCAGCTTATGACGCAACCCTTTAAATCCTTCGATGTTCTCTTCCAGTTGTCGGCGGAGTTCATCGACTCGTGCATGTGCAGAGGCCGACTGCGATTTTCCAATAGTCCACGCCATGAATGCCCCAAAAAGAAATCCTACCGCTCCGATCACAAACGACATCATAACGTCACCTGATAAGCGAAGAGTCCACGCGAGGAATTGAGAACACCCGCCCTGAGCAAAGGGCGAGCCATGTGAACCCGGCACTCCCGGAAATGGTACCGCTTGCGGCTCATCGGCGGGTCCCCGGCGGAGGGGGCAGCGGCGGCTGGGTCTTCTGCGTGTAGCGGACGCGCAGCTCATACAGCACGTTGTCTAAAAATTGCGTCTCTTCCGGGGTCAAATTTCCCTGGGTTTTCTCTTGCAGCAAACCGATCGTGTCAATCAGATAGCGGGCTTGCTCCAAATCCTCTTGCCGGTGGTTCGTGCCCGGAACCGGCAATTCCCCCAGAGACATCATGGCCTGCATCGACAAGCTGGAGAGAAACACCATGAAATGGGATTCGGACTCCCGTTCCTCCGGTTCTTGCGCAGGCGGCTCGGGCCGCGGGCGGCCGGCCGGTTCGCGGGGCGGCTGCGGTGCCGCAGGAGCCCCAGCCGGTTTTTGAGAGCCGGCAGGCGGAGATGCATCCGGCTGCGATTGCGCCGCGGTGTGGCGCTCGCGCTCAACCGTTTCCTTCCAGCTTTCATCCACTCTCTTTTCAATCGGCTTCAGATTGTCCATGGCAAATCCCTTGACTGATCCCCCTATCTTACAACGATTCCTGCAGTTCCGACTACAGAGTTCTCATCTCTGCGAAATGTTGCCCATACGAATCGCGTTCGAATGACACGGCAGTTCAACCT
>JACQQZ010000128.1 GCA_016206755.1 Candidatus Omnitrophota bacterium | reverse complement strand
GTTGTGCGTGTGGATGCCCAAGGGGACCTTTATCACCGAAGCGACTTGCCGCACGACCGCAGCGACGCGTTCCGGCAAAGTTCCGCCGTTGGTGTCGCACAGAATGATCACGTCCGCGCCGGCATGCTCAGCCGCCTGAATCGTTCTCATCGCGTAGTCGGGGTTGGCCTTGTAGGCGTCGAAGAAATGCTCCGCGTCGTAGAAAACTTGCGCGCGCTTGCCCTTGAGATATTCGACGCTGTCGCGGATCATGTTCACATTCTCATCCAGCGACGTCCTCAGAACGTCCTGGACGTGCAAATCCCAGCTTTTTCCGAAGAGGGTGATGACTTTGCTCTTGGCGGCCAAGAGCCCTTTGATGACAAAATCTTCCGAAACTTTGCCGTGGGCGCGGCGCGTCGAACCGAACGCGGCGACCGTGGAATTTTTCAGCGGCAGCCCCCGAACTTTCTTAAAGAATTCCAAGTCTTTCGGATTGGCGGGCCAGCCCCCTTCAATGTAGTGCATCCCCAACTTGTCCAAGCGCTGGGTGATGCGAAGCTTGTCCGTCACGGAAAGCGAGATGCCTTCCCCTTGAGCGCCGTCGCGCAATGTCGTGTCGTACAGAACCACATTTTCAGCCATGATCTTCTCTCGTTTCTACCGCACCAAAGCCAGTTGAGTTTTTCGACCCAAGCGGTTTAGGCCAAACGCCTTGTGCAGCGCCCGGACCGCCCGGACCGCCTGATTTTTGCCGATGACGCATGAAATTTTAATTTCGCTGGTCGAAATCATCTCGATGTTGATCGACTCTTTGGCCAGCGCCTGAAACATTTTGGCGGCGATGCCGGAGTGGCTGCGCATTCCGATGCCCACCACCGAGACTTTGGCGATTTTGTCGTCATAGGTCACGCCTTTGGCGCGCACTTCCCGCGCGACCTTGCGGGCCACCGTCAACGTCTTGTTCAAATCCGGCAACCCGACCGTGAACGAAAGGTCTGTGGTGCCGGTCTTGCTGACGTTTTGCACAATGGTGTCCACGTTGATGTTGGCTTCGGAAATCCGCGTGAAAATTTTGGCGGCCAGGCCGGGCTTGTCCGGCACATCACAGATGGTGACTTTCGCCTCCTCTTTTGCAAGGGACACTCCGCGCACCACGACGTCTTCCATGGATTTGACCTCCTTCGAAATGATCGTTCCGGGTTGCTTTGAAAAACTGGATCTCACGTGAATGGGAATGGAATATTTTTTTGCGACTTCCATGGAGCGCGCCTGCATCACCTGCGCGCCCAGAGAAGCCATTTCCAGCATTTCGTCATAGCTGACCGACTCGAGCTTGCGGGCCTCCGGCACGATGCGAGGGTCGGTTGTATAAACCCCCTCCACATCGGTGTAGATTTCGCAAACCTGAGCTTTCAATGCGACGGCCAGCGCCACCGCCGACAAATCACTGCCGCCCCGGCCCAACGTTGTAATCTCATGATCTTCCGTCATGCCTTGAAAGCCGGCGACGACAACCACTTTTCCGCGCTTGAGCTGTTCCGAAATGCGCTGGCCGCTGATGTTTTTAATTTTTGCGCGCGTATGAGAGGAGTCCGTGACAATGCCCACCTGCGCGCCGGTAAAAGAGATGGCCGGAATCCCCAGCTCTTGAATGGCCATCGCCAGCAGCGCCACAGAAACCTGCTCGCCGGTGGCCATGAGCATGTCCATCTCCCGCTCCACCGGATTGCGGGTGACTTTTCGTGAAAGCTCAATCAAATCGTCGGTGGTATCCCCCAACGCCGAAACCACGACGACCACCCGGTGCCCCTCCCGGCGCGTCAGGGCGACGCGCTTGGCCACATTCACAATGCGGTCCGGGTTGGCAACGGAGCTTCCGCCGAATTTCTGGACGATGAGCATAACGCTAGAGAGTTTCCTGCGTCATCAATTGGGGCAAGAGGGTGTGCGCGCCTTCGACAAACAAGCCGCCGGCTTTTGCAGCCGATTCGCCGTAGGACTCCACCCCGTTGGATGCGATGCCCTTGCCGTAAACAAGAAACGGAACCGGATCCGGAACATGCATTCTTTTCTCAACTGCCGTTAAATGATCTGGGATCAATAAAATCCTGAAATTTTTGGCGCGCCTGAGCTCTCCGACAAGGGTGCCCACGATCAATTTGTCAAAGTTTTCGATGGCGGCGATTTTTTCCCGCAAATGACCGTTGTGCCCTGCCTCATCGGCCGCCTCAACATGCACAAAAACAAAATCATGATCTTTTAAGGCCTTTAAGGCGTACTCGGCCTTGCCCAGATAATTGGTGTCGTAGTAGCCGGTGGCCCCAGGGACTTTGACGATTTGAAGTCCGGCCAACATGCCCAGCCCATTGACCAAATCGACTGCTGAAATCACGGAACCGGTTAAACCGTACAGCTCCCGGAACGTCGGAAAAGCGATGGCGTGGCCTTGACCCCAGAGCCAAATGCGATTGCCGGGATTTTCCCCCAAGTCCACACGGACTTGATTGATCTCGTGGCGCATCAGCACGTCGTGCGCGTGATTCATCAAATTCACCAAAAATTCTGCGGCGGGCCCCTTGGGCAAATGTTCTGAAATTTTCCAACCCATGACGTCGTGCGGCGGCTCGCAGAAGGTTTTCAGCAGATCCTCTTTGATCGCCGGGTCATGCACCACCATCAAATGCCGGTATTTGATCCCGGGATAAAAACGGATGCGGTCGTTGCCCAACTCTTCTCCGACGGCATGGATCAGCGCGGCGGATTCCTGCGAGCTGATCTGTCCGGCAGAGTAATCAACCAGTTTATTGCCGTCTCCGGTAATCAAATTGCAGCGAAACGCCACTTCGTCCGGACCGAGCTTCACACCCATGTTGGCGGCTTCCATGACACCGCGGCCGCAGTAAAATTTTCGCGGGTCGTAGCCCAAAATGGCCAAATTTCCGACGTCGCTGGCCGGGGTGAATCCTTCCGGAATGGTGCGCGCCAATCCCACGCGTCCGCCCTGGGCCAAAGAATCCATTGAAGGCGTTTTGGCCGCCTCCAGCGGAGTTTTGTTGCCCAACTGCGCCACGGGATAATCCCCCATCCCGTCGCACACCAATGCCAAATATTTCATTCCCAATTTCATCCGAGGGCTTGCCATTCAAAACCCCAATGCCTTGACGACCGATCCCAAACGCGCCGGAACCGTTTTGGGCGAAACCGCTTCTTCAATGGCGCGGTCCGGGTCTTTTAAACCGTGTCCGGTGACCACGCACACCACGGTGGATCTGCGTTTAAAAAACTTTCGGCGCGACAATCTAAGGACACCCGCCACCGAGGCCGCAGAAGCCGGCTCCACAAAAACGCCGGCCGCTGTCGCCAGCAAACGGTACGCTTGGAGAATCTCCCTGTCGGTGACGGCGTCAATCAATCCTTTCGACTCGGTTTTTGCGCGCAGCGCCCCTTCCCAACTGGCCGGATTTCCGATTCGAATGGCGGTGGCGATTGTTTTCGGGTTGGCCACCGGCTTTCCGGAAATCAGCGGTGCGGCTCCAGCCGCCTGAAACCCAAGCATTTTCGGCAAATGTCGAATCCGGCCCGCTTGCGCGTAAGCCCGGTAACCTTTCCAATACGCCGTGATGTTGCCGGCATTCCCCACCGGAATCGCGTGATAATCGGGAGCAACACCTAGAACATCGCAAACCTCAAATGCGCCGGTCTTTTGTCCCTCAATGCGATACGGATTGATGGAATTCACCAATGAAACCGGGTAATCTTTGGCCACGGCCCGAACGAGATTCAGCGCTTGATCGAAATTCCCTTCCACCGCCAGAACGCGCGCGCCATGAATCAATGCCTGTGCCAGCTTCCCCAGGGCGATGGCCCCTTTGGGAATCAGCACAAAACATTTCATTCCGGCCCGCGCGGCATACGCCGCAGCGGAGGCGGACGTATTGCCGGTGGAAGCGCAAATCACGGCGGTTGCACCGGACTCTTTGGCTTTCGAGACCGCCATCGTCATGCCGCGGTCCTTAAAAGAGCCGGTCGGATTGAGCCCTTCGCACTTCAAGAAAACTTCAACCCCCCCGCCGACAAGTTTTGAAATGGATGGGGCCGGAATCAGCGGCGTGTTGCCTTCCATCAGCGTGACAATCGGCGTGCGAGATGTCACCGGAAGAAAGGAGCGATACTGCCGGATGATGCCCGGCCATGGCGAGAGCGGCATGCGACTAACCCCGCTCAATCCGGATCGCAACGGTCTTACGGCGAATAATCGACAGCCGGTCAATTTCCGCTAAGGCCGCCTGCACTTGGCGCTCCCGGGCCTCATGCGTCACCATGATCAGCGGGACGATGTGATCGCGGCGGCGGTCCGGCTGAATCACGCTGGCAATGGAGATGTGATGGGTTCCCAAGATCCGGGCGATTTTTGCCAAAACGCCCGGGCGGTCAATGCAAGAAAACCGGAAATAATACCGTCCTTCGATCTCACCCATCGGTCGAATTCTTCGAATCGCCGAGGCGGTGTCCAACGCCGGAGAACGCAACGAGGTCCCGGCTGAAATCGCTCGGGCAACATCGACCACATCCGCCAAAACAGCGCTGGCAGTCGGCCAGCGCCCGGCCCCTTGCCCGTAGAACAATTGTTCTCCGACCAGATCCCCTTTGACGTAAATGGCATTGTAAACGCCGTGAACGCGGGACAACGGATGTTGGCGCGGCAAAAGCGTCGGATGAACGCGAAGCTCCAGCTCATTGCCTTCGCGTTTGGCGATGGCCAGCAATTTCACGGAGTATCCCAAATCTTTTGCGTAGTGGATGTCGTTGTGGGTGATCTCCGGAATCCCCTCGACAAACATCTCTTCCGGTTGAACGGTTTTTCCGAAAGCCAGCAGCGAAAGAATCGAAAGTTTGTGCGCCGTATCGATGCCTTTGAGATCGAGCGCCGGATTGCGTTCGGCGTACCCTCGTTGCTGCGCCTCTTTGAGGGCGGCGTCAAAGCTGCACCCTTCGCGGCTCATCTCGGAGAGAATAAAATTGGATGTGCCGTTGATGATGCCGTAGAGCGCTTGGATTTCATTGGCGACCAATCCTTCCCGCAGACCTTTGATGATCGGGATGCCGCCGGCGACACTGGCCTCGAAATGCACCGAAACGCCCGCGCGCGCTGCCGCTTTAAAAATCTCGGGGCCATGATGGGCCAAGAGCGCTTTGTTGGCGGTGATCACATGCTTTTTCGCGCGGAGTGCGGCCGCCATCCACTCCTTGGCCGGATGCAGTCCCCCCACCAATTCAATGACCACTTGGATTTCCGGATCTTGCAGGATGTCGTTGGGATTGCGCGTGACCAGGCCCGGTTTCAAACGCACGGGGCGCTGCCGCGCGGGATGCCGTGTGGCAATTTTTTTCAGGACAATCGGCACGCCGGCCCGTTTGGAGAACCAGGCCTGGCGCTCGATGAGCACTTTTGCAACGCCGGTTCCCACGGTTCCCAATCCAATGAGTCCCACTTGAATCGGTTTCATCATCGTCTTCATCTCAATGTGTCAACAGCGGTACCGGGGGACCTCTTGCACCCCATTTTGATCCGCCCGTTTCACCCTAGCCGGCGCTGATGCACATGCGTTGATCTGACTGACAGTTGCGTAGAATCGCCTTTCACCCCAATAGACGCTGTTTTATCCCGTTTTGGCTTGTTTCTTTAGCAGCACTTTAGCAGAAGACCTCTCAAACCGATCCCGCTGGTTATCGGCAAGAAAATAGCGGCGCTGAGGATCTTTAGGCCCTGTCCCTACTTCCACCACAATTCCTCGCTCCACCAAGGAAAGGAGGCGAGTCCGAGTTGCTCGGGGCGATCGTTGAATCAGAGCCGCCAATTCATGGGTGGAAAGACCTTTGGACTGTCCGAGAGCGCGTAAGATCATTTGATCAGTCCTCCTCACGAGAGGAACTCGGCGCCGTGCCTTAAACAGCGTCACCCGGAAATGGATCCCGATTTCTTCAAATGTGGGATCTTGAAGCCCGGCCTCTCGGCACGCACCAAGGATCCGCTGAATTCCACTGCCCCACTGCTCAATGAGTCCCAATGCATGAAAGACTCGGCCAATGACTCGATTGCGGAGGCGAGAAATCCCTTTCTGAATCTCTTCAATGGCTAACCCGAAAGGAAGTAGCCCCGGATTCTCGATTTCCAGCCGGTCGGCGTAAACGGCTACTCGTATGGGAGCGCCCCGCTGGGCATAATCTGCGTGGACGATCGCGTTAATCACTGCCTCTCGAACAGCCGGGAGAGGAAACATCCATCGCTCCACATGGCGGACTTCTCCAATGACCGTCTCTCGCGCGATATTGCGCTTGACGAAAGCAATCGCTTCTTCGACAGCTTGTACCGGAGGAACCCTAATCTCAGCCGTATCCAGAATCCGACTTCGGTCCGTTCCTTCAAAACGCCCTGCCTGGATCCACGCATCCGGAAAATATTTCTCCCGCTTCTTTCCAAATAAAAGAACACCGCCCACCGTAGGCACCTCCCGCCCTTGATGGTGGGTGGTCAGCCGCAAGGTCTTTAAGTCGGAACGTTTCAATGCCTTGATAGGTGCAAACAACTCGGAAGCTACTCGGAAGTCGATCGCTTCCGAGTTGAGCTCCAACATCGGTTGTTCGTCAAACGATTCGTTACGGGCCCATCGGCCAAGCTCTTGGATCAGCTCCCGGTCCGCCCGGCGATTCGTTGAGCCAATCCGGACAAAAACTCCTGCCTCAGGACCCAGGGCTTTGACATGGTGAGGCCGAATGGGACTTGGATAAATCTGCACAGCAACCACGTAGGTGCGCCGCCAAGGAAGAATCTCCAAATCGGGCACCAGATGGGGACGGATCCCGTCAGCAATAAAATTCGCCAAGCGCTCCTCCAAAACGAGGGGATCCCCGATCACTCCACGGACATGACGAGTTTTGTTCTCCACCCCAACCAGAAGGACTCCACCAGCGGTATTGGCAAATGCCACGATGGTACGGAGGATGTTCTCCGCGGAAGAAATGTCCCGCTTAAACTCGAGGGTCTTGCCTTCGTTGCGTTTCAGGAGCTCGCTTAAATCCATACTCTGCATTTTACTCTGAAGTACTTCGATGCGCAAGGATTCAGGGTAGATTCACAGAATGGATCGCTCATGCACAAATCGACATGAATTTATTCACAAATCGCCACAACCTCTTATGATTCAAAACGATAAAGCTGGTCGGGGCGCCCGGATTTGAACCGGGGACCTCTTGCACCCCATGCAAGCGCTCTAGCCAAGCTGAGCCACGCCCCGCAGACAAAACGACTTACGAAAATCCAACCTCCGACGAGAACTCCAAC
>JACQQZ010000101.1 GCA_016206755.1 Candidatus Omnitrophota bacterium | reverse complement strand
TCCGTTTCGCCGGAGCGGTGAGAGATGATCGCGCGGTAGCCATGCTTTTTGGCAATCTGAATGCACTCAAGCGTTTCGCTTAAAGTGCCGATTTGGTTCACCTTGATCAAAATCGCATTGCCTGCCCCGCGCTCGATGCCGTCGCGGAAACGCGCCGGATTGGTCACAAAAAGATCGTCGCCCACCAACTGGATTTTCTTGCCCAATGCCTGAGTCAGCAATTTCCAGCCGTCCCAATCTTCCTCCGCCAAACCGTCCTCGATGGAAACAATCGGATAGCGCTTGCACCACTCCTGATAGAGGAAAACCAATTCTTCGGCGGTTTTGTATTGCCGGTGGCGGTGGTCCCCCTTAAAACCCAACTGGTAGCGCCCATTCTTTTCGTCGTAGAAGCTGCTGGAGGCGACGTCGAGCGCGAGCATCACGTGGCGACCTGCCGTATAGCCGGCCGCGCGAATCGCCTGAAGGATCAGATCAACCGCCTCTTCGTTCGACCGGACATCGGGGGCGAATCCGCCTTCATCGCCAACAGCCGTGTTCATCTTTTTGTCGTGGAGGATTTTCTTGAGATGGTGGAAAATTTCCGCGCCGATGCGAAGCGCCTCGGAATATTTCTTGGCCCCCGCCGGCACAATCATGAATTCTTGAAAATCGAGATTGTTGTCCGCATGAACACCGCCGTTGACGATGTTCATCAGGGGAACGGGAAGCAGGTTGGCTTTGGCGCCGCCCAGGTAACGGTAGAGCGGTTGTTTGAGTTGAGCGGCGGCGGCTTTCGCAGCAGCCAATGAGACTCCGAGAATGGCATTGGCCCCCAGCTTGCGCTTGTTGTCGGTGCCGTCGAGCGCGCAGATCTTGGCGTCGAGCCGGGCTTGGTCAAACACGCTCATGCCTTTGACGGCGGGGCCTAAAGTTTTTTCAACGTTGCGGACCGCCTTCAAAACGCCTTTGCCCAGATAGCGCTTGGGGTCTCCGTCGCGCAATTCCAGGGCTTCGTGCTTTCCGGTGGATGCTCCGCTGGGAACAGCCATGCGTCCCAAGGCGCCGCCAACTGTTACGACGTCCACTTCCAAAGTGGGATTTCCCCGCGAATCCAGAATTTCGCGGGCGACAACTTTCGCAATGCTCATTCTGTTCATGGTTTCCTCGAGGATAGATTGACGCGCCGGCCGCGAATCTTCAAGCGCCCGGAAACTGCCCACTGGATCGCCTGCGGATACAATGCGTGCTCGACGCGATGCACCCGTTTTAACAAAGAAGCCGGGGTATCGTTGGATCGAATCTCGACCGGCGCTTGCGCCACCACCGGCCCGTGATCCACATGATCGTCCACCAAATGAACTGTGACACCCGTGACCTTGGCGCCAAACTTAAGCGCATCCGCGACAGCGTGCGCCCCGCGAAACGCCGGCAAGAGCGCCGGGTGAATGTTCAAAATCCGGTTGCGAAACGCCCGGACAAATCCAGGGGTGAGTATCCGCATAAAACCGGCCAGGGCAATCCAATGCGCACCGCTCCGACGAAGCACCCCAACGAGGGCTTGGTCGTACTCCTCCCGGGAAGAATAAGCATTGGGATTGAGGTAGACAGCCGGAATGCCGGCGCGGCGGGCCTTTTTAAGGGCAAGGGCTCCTTCGCGATCACTGACAACCACGCAGATTTGCGCATGCAAAGTCCTTTGGCGAATGGCGTCCAGGATCGCTTGAAGGTTAGTGCCTTGCCCTGAACAGAGCACGGCCACGTTTCCCTGCATTACTTCAGAAGGCGCTCGAACTTCGACTCGAGCTGCGGCTTCGGGGCAACCCCCACCACCCGGTCAATCTCCTGGCCTCCTTTCAAGAAGACGAGGGTCGGGATGTTCAGCACGCCGAACTGGATGGCTAAGTCCTGATGCTCATCCACATTGACTTTTCCGACCTTGACGCGCCCGCTGTACAGAGTGGCCAGTTCATCGAGAACCGGAGCCAACGCCCGGCAAGGACCGCACCAAGAGGCCCAAAAATCAATGACGATGGGAGTGGCGGATTGAGTCGCTTCTTTGGAAAAATTATCTGTTGTGAGTGTTACTGTTTGTTCGCTCATGAAATTTATTATATCACAGGCCGACGCCTGCATCCTCTGGCGTATGCGAACATTAACCCGATTCCGCCGGCGGCCAGCAATAGGCCGGCGAACAGATACAAAGTACCCGCAGGGGTCAGCCCGTCGGCAAAAAATCCTCCCGCGCCGATTCCCAAAAGAAGCGAGCAATTCATGACGATGCCCATGGAGCTGAAGACGCGGCCCCACATCCGCTCGCTGACCAGCTCATGGATCATTGAGTTGATCGCGATGCCGATGGGGCCGACGG
>JACQQZ010000099.1 GCA_016206755.1 Candidatus Omnitrophota bacterium | reverse complement strand
TGCTCCATCTCGGTCAGCAGAATTTCATCGCCCGGCTTGACGAATTTTCGCCCCCATCCCTGGGCGACCACGTTCACGGCTTCGGTGGCGTTGCGCGTAAAAACGATGGTTTCCGGGCCGGGGGCGTTGATGAATTCCGCCGCTTGGGCGCGCACGCCTTCGTAGGCCGCCGTGGCTTCTTCGCTCAATGCGTGAATGCCGCGGTGAATGTTGGAGTTTGACCGGCGATAGTAATCCGCGATTGCCTCCACGACCGATTCCGGCTTATGCGAAGTGGCGGCATTGTCCAGGTAGATGAGCGGCTTGCCGTGGACGGTCCGCCTGAGAATGGGGAAGTCTTGTCGAATGCGTTTGGCGTCTAATTTAGTCATGGGGAATTTCAACGAGCAGGTCGTCCCCTTGAATTTTGACCTCATACCGGCGCACCGGAACGACAGCCGGTAAGGTCACCGGTTTTCCTGTGGTCACATCGAATTGCGCGCCGTGGCGCGGGCACTCCAACAGCTTGCCGCTCAAAGTGCCTTCTCCCAGCGGGCCGTTGTCATGAGAGCAGCGGTCCTCAATGGCATAGAATTGGCCGCCCACATTGCAAAGAGCGATGCGCCGGCCATTGACGATCACCACCTTGGCGTGGCCGTCCGGAAGCTCAGTTTTCTTGGCGGCAAAAAGAAGCCCCATTTTTAAGCACCCAGTTTCCGCTCGATGTGAGCATGGAGATGATCTCGAAGACCTGGCGTTGGAAGCTGTTGTAAAACCTGCTCAAAAAATCCTTCGACGATCATGCGCTCTGCTGTTTCTTCACCAATGCCGCGGCTGGTCAGATAAAAAAGCTGTTCCGGGTCGACTGGGCCGACGGTGGCCCCGTGCGTGCAGCGGACGTCATCGGTCAGAATTTCCAACATGGGGATCGAGTCGGCCTTGGCCTCGCCGCTTAAGAGAAGGTTGCGATTGGCTTGATAGGCATCCGTTTTCGCGGCTTCTTTCGTGATGCGAATCAGGCCCGTATAAAGCGAGCTGGAGCGGTCTCTCAAGGCCGTCTTGTAAAGAAGATCGCTGGTGGTGCGTGGCACGGAATGATCTTGAAGCGTGTGGTACTCGAATTGCTGCGAATCATCGCCAAAGGTCACGCCGTAAAGATTGCTTCGAGCCCCCGGGCCTGCGACCAGCGTCTCGACGGCGGCTTTCGTGAAACGGCTTCCCAGAGCCGCAAGCAGCGCGACCAGAGAAGCGTCTCGTCCCAAGCGCGCGCGCTGTGTAAAGAAATGCCGGACGTGCCGGCCCCAGTTTTGCAAATGGTAGTAGCGCAACGAAGCATTTTCGCCCAGCGTGATTTCAACAACGCTCGGGATAAATTGCGGGCCCGCATCGGATTCCCCGAAAGTTTCTTCGATCAGAGTCAGCTCGCTGCCGGCTTCCAGGACGATGAGGGTGCGGGGCGCTAAAAAATCCCCGTTTTTTCCGGCCGAGTGGACGATTCTCAAAGGAAGCTCTACCCGGACATTCTTGGGCACGTAGACAAACACGCCGTGCGTCCAGCGCGCCTGATTGAGCGCATTCAGCTTGGCCATCGGCGCGGTTTCTTGAAAGCCGGAGATGAGATGGCGTCGGACGAGATTCGCTTCTGTCTGTGTCAGCTCTTGAAGATCGCCGAAGATCACGCCGGATTGTCTCAGGTTTTGCAAAAGCGTTTGGGAGACGATGCCGGCCCCTTGATGAACGATAAGGCCTGATTCCGCCCATCCGACGGAGGGAACCGATGCTGAATGGCCGTTGATGGAAGGCGGCTGCAATGAAATCCTGTCCCAGTCCAAACCTTCCAGCGGAGATCGCCGCCAGGCGTCATCGCTTGCGGCCGGCCAGGGCAGCGCGGAGAATTTCTGCCAATCCGATTGGCGCTGCTCTTTTAACCAGGCAGGTTCCTGTAGCACTTGGATCTTCGGGGGCTCCTTGAGCATTTCAACCGACCGATCCTTCCATCTCGAGTTGAATGAGCCGGTTGAGCTCCACCGCGTATTCCAACGGCAATTCTTTGGCGAACGGTTCAAAGAAGCCGTTGACGATCATGGTGGTGGCATCGGATTCTTTGATGCCGCGGCTCATCAGATAAAAAAGTTGTTCTTCGCCGATTTGGCGGACAGAGGCCTCGTGGCCGATGTCGACG
>JACQQZ010000100.1 GCA_016206755.1 Candidatus Omnitrophota bacterium | reverse complement strand
TTTTAAAATTGACCGCGGGGTATCCTTAAGTACGATGCTTTATCGACGTATGATCACCCTGTTCTTAGTCGCTGCCTTACTTGGCGGCGCTGCTCCTTCCACCTACGATGCCGCACCATGGACCTCTGTCCTTCGCGCCGGCTTGGAAGGCCAAGAAGATCAAATCGGCTTGCAGCTCGGTGCGGACCCCCGCCGAATCACTGATCCTACTGAAATGAAAAGGAAACCTGCGGATGCACTGAGCTCTGCCCAGCAACGACTGGTGGAAGACTACCTATACTTAGTCGAAATCCATGTGAATAAACTTGTTAAGGAAATCGGGGGCCGTGCGGCGGCCGATTCAATTCGATCGGCGGGTTACTTGGGTTTAATCAAAGCCGCTCAAAATTTTAATCCTGATCTCGGCAATCAATTCGGCACCTATGCGGGTCCTGTTATAGAAGGTTCCATGCGTCACGAATGGCGGGATCAGATCGCGCCTAATGACCGCAGGGGCCGCCCGAGACCGACCGCGTTTAGTCAATTGTCGGCCGGGGAGGACGGCGATTCTGTCTTGGAACGTTCATCTGCGCACGATCCGCTGGAAAATGCACCGCAACGGCTTGCGCTCGAAGGTGCCATTGCCAGGCTGCCTAAAGAAGATCAGGATCTATGGCAACGGTTCTCCGATGGCTACAGCCAAGAACAAATGGCTGCTGACCTTAAAGTGTCCCAAATGGAGATTTCCCGATGGCTTAATAGGATACGGTATTGGCTGATACACGAACCCGACGTATGGGAAAAACGACGGACAACATCAAGACGCAACAAAAGCCTTCTGGAAGCATTGGGGCGGGAACGAACAGTCTTTCAGGTTTTAGGCGCTGCGCCCGCGATTTCATTTACTGTTAAAACTCTTCCTTCCGATATTCCACGTGAAAAAATCTTCGGCATGAGTTTGACACGGCAACTCAAGATACTTGAGATCTTTGGATTAATTCAAGCCAAGTCAGGACGATTCTCCATCACTGAGGAAGGGCGGGCGTGGTTTGGGGAATTACAAGACTACCTCTCGGCCGTTTCTTCTGATCCCGCCGCCGGACTGGAAGAATGGCGAGTGATCTCCGGAGATGACATCCTCAATGATACGGCGTTGGCGGAAGTTCCGAAGACGATCCGCCGTGACGCTTCGGCTGCAGCTTTGATACGGGGCGCAATTCCGATCTACCGATCTCCGGAATGCGCCGCTGAATTTGATGGCGGGGTCAAGGATTTGCCGCCTCCATGGACGGATTTAGAATTCACTCTTAAAGACATCGATGACCTTGCATCCGATTCACCTTCATTCGGCATCGTGGTTTACAACAGCGCCATCGAAACAATGCCAAGCATAGGTGAAAATCGGAGAGTTCTATTGCTGGATGTCGGAAAAGCCGCACAACAACGGGAGTTCATGGGAGCTGTCGCTGCATTCCTAACCAACCATGCCATTGAGAACTTGGACAGGGTCTATATTCGGCGTCTTTCAAGCGGCCGTACGGCCATTTTCGTTTAATTTCAAGCTCACCCC
Organism: Candidatus Omnitrophota bacterium; assembly: GCA_016206755.1. Classification (GTDB taxonomy): domain Bacteria; phylum Omnitrophota; class Gorgyraeia; order 1-14-0-20-64-10; family JACQQZ01; genus JACQQZ01. The sequence goes on along the minus strand of JACQQZ010000100.1, from coordinate 3,102 downwards.
GAAAGCAGTTGAAGCGCCCTGCATCCCTTAGTATAATCAAGCCCTCTTATGCCAGAACTTCGCAAAGACCCGGTCGTCGGGCGGTGGGTGATCATCGCCAGCGAACGGGCCAAACGGCCCGATCAATTCCTCCCCCTGTCCTCGGAACCCTCCCAGGACACCGGAAAGGATTCCTGCCCTTTTTGCGAAGGGCACGAATCGCAAACACCTTCTGAAATTTTCTCAATCCGAAAAACAGGAGCCCCCAATCAACCGGGCTGGGAAACGCGCGTCATCCCATCCAAGCATCCGATCCTTCGCGTCGAGGGAGATTTGGATAAAAAAGGCCGGGGGATGTACGACATCATGAACGGCTTGGGGGCGCACGAGATTATTCTGGAGGCGCCTGGACATGCGGCGAATCTGGCGGACCTGCCCGAATCTCAGGTGGCCAAAGTTGTCCGGACCTACATGGCGCGGATTCATGATCTGGAAAAAGACAAGCGCCTTCGCTACGCTCTTCTTTTTAAGAATTACGGAGCGGTGGCGGGGGCGGGACCGATCCGCCACGCGCATTCCGAGCTGATGGCGATGCCGGTCAATCCGGCGCGCATCAAAGACGAGCTCGCCGGATGCATGCAGTACTATTCGTCGAAGGAGCGGTGCCTTTACTGCGACATCGTCCGCCAGGAGCTGGTCGATGGCCGCCGCCTGGCCGTGGTCAATGAGCATTTCGTCGCCATTGCCCCCTTTGCATCCCGGTTCCCGTTCGAGCTTTGGATTTTGCCTCGCCGGCATTCTTCCGACTTTACGCAAATGCGGCCCGAAGAACCGGCCGCGTTGGCCCATCTTCTGAAAATGACGCTGATGAAGCTGCGGTTGGCCCTCAAAGATCCTCCGTACAACTTTATTCTGCACACGGCGCCATTCCGGCGGGAGCGGCCCGGAGCATGGAACACGCTGTCGGAAGACTTCCACTGGCACATTGAAATCATGCCGCGCCTGACCCGCGTGGCAGGATTTGAGTGGGGCTCCGGTTTTTACATCAACCCCACGCCTCCGGAAGAAGCAGCCCGGTTCCTGCGCGAAATTGAGGTCGCGGCTTATGTCTGAGTACAGGCAAGACCCCATCAGCGGCCGCTGGATTATCATCAACACGGACCAGCCCAAAGAACCGAAAGACTTCGAGAAGATAAAACCTCTTCCCCCTAAAACCAACTGCCCGTTCTGCGCGGGCCATGAGGCGCTGACGCCTCCGGAAATCATCGCCATTCGGGCCGACGGCACCGCACCCAACACCAAGGGGTGGTCGATTCGGGTCATCCCCAACAAGTTTCCGGCCTTGCGCGTCGAAGGGGAACTGGACCGGGCAGGGGAAGGGATCTACGACATGATGAACGGGGTCGGAGCCCATGAAGTCATCATCGAAACCCCCGAGCACGACAAACAACTGCCGGATTTACCCCTGCGTCACATCGAGGAGGTTCTGGCCACCTACAAGAATCGGATACTGGATCTTAAAAACGACTCGCGTTTCAAGTACCATCTGATCTTCAAGAACCAGGGGCAAACCGCGGGGGCCTCTTTGTCCCACAGCCATTCTCAGCTGATTGCGCTGCCCATTGTCCCCAAGCGGGTTCTGGAAGAATTGACGCGCGCGCAGGGCTACTATGAATTCAAGGAACGTTGCGTTTTTTGTGATATGATGCTGCAAGAATTGGAGGAAAGGGAACGGATCGTCCTGGAAACGCCCGAATTTGTCTGTTTTGCCCCATTCGTCTCGCGGTTCCCCTTCGAGTTGTGGATCATGCCAAAAACGCATGCCGCCGATTTTGCGCAAATCTCACCAGCGCAAACGTCCGACTTGGCGCGGGCGCTCAGCGGCGCGCTGGGGAAGATCCAAAAAAGTCTGGGCAACCCCTCCTACAATTTTGTGGTTCATACGGCCCCGGTTTCGGCCCACGCGCGGGACGAGTACCATTGGCACATTGAAATGATGCCGCGGTTGATGCGTGTGGCGGGATTTGAATGGGGCTCCGGCTTTTACATCAATCCGACGCCGCCGGAAATCGCAGCTCGATTCTTAAAATCCAGCTAGCGGGAAAGGAAACGCCATGGCAATTCGCGTAGGCATCAATGGGTTTGGACGCATCGGGCGCTTGGTCTATCGCGCAGGCCATCAGCGCGCCGGCATTGAATTTGTCGTGGTCAACGATCTTCCGCTCGGCGCGGACGTCGTCGCCCATCTGCTCAAGTACGATTCCACTTTCGGGATACTTCCCGGTAAATGCTCAGGCGAAGGCGGCAGCGTTACCGTGAACGGCAAGAGCTTTCAGGTCATCAGCCACAAATCTCCCGCTGAAATCCCCTGGAAAGACCACGGCGTGCAGTTGGTGGTCGAATCCACCGGCATTTTCACGGATGCGGAAAAGGCCAGAGGGCATCTGGCGGGCGGATCGGTCAGGAAAATCATCATCTCCGCACCGGCCAAGAACGAAGACGCAACGATCGTTTTGGGCGTCAATGAAAAAACGTACGATCCGGCCAAGCACAACATCATCTCGAACGCTTCCTGCACCACCAACTGCCTGGCCCCCCTCGCCAAAGTGCTCCTGGAAAACGTCGGCATCAAAAAAGGGCTGATGACGACGATCCATTCTGACACCAACGACCAGCGGATTTTGGATTTGCCGCACAAGGATCTGCGCCGCGCGCGGGCGGCTGCGGTCTCCATGATCCCGTCGACCACCGGCGCCGCCAAAGCAATCGGCCTGGTCCTGCCGCAGCTGAAGGGCAAGATGGATGGCTTGGCCATCCGCGTCCCGACGCCGAACGTCTCTTTGGTTGACTTGACCTGTGAAGTGGAAAAGTCGACGACGGTCGAAGAAGTCAACGCGGCATTCAAGAAAGCCGCGGAAGGCCCTTTGGGCAAATACCTCGAATACTCCGAAGCGCCATTGGTCTCCAAGGACTTCAACGGCAATCCGAAGTCCTGCATCCTCGACGCGCCGCTGACCAAAGTCACCGAAGGCAACCTGGTCAAGGTGTTCGGCTGGTACGACAACGAGTGGGGCTACGCCAGCCGCGTCGTGGACCTTGCCGTGTTCATGGCCAAGAAGGAGT
>JACQQZ010000098.1 GCA_016206755.1 Candidatus Omnitrophota bacterium | reverse complement strand
GCAAGGAATGGGTAATCCCCCAGGTCCAAGGGGTGGGCAAGGTGTTGGCAACGCAGGCAATCCGCCGCGTCCGTGGAGCGGTAATCCACCTGGAGCAGCCGGTGGTCCCGGAGCAGGTCAACGCATCGGCCCCGGTGGCGGGCAAGGCGCTAATCCTCCAGGTCCCCGCGGCGGGCAAGGTGTAGGAAACCCTGCCGGTCCTCGGGGCGGTGCTGGTGGCGGGCAAGGTGTAGGAAACCCTGCCGGTCCTCGGGGCGGTGCTGGTGGTGGCAATCCCCCTGGTCCTAGAGGCGGTGCAGGCGGCGGCCAACGTGCAGGCGGCGGGGGCGGTCGTCGTCGCTAATCTCTCATCGGTGTCAGACGCCGAGCATGGGATTGTGCATAATCTCCCGATGGGTGTCTGGCACCGATTTTCAATTGACGGACGAACCCTATTACGGTAGACTGCCGCCCATATGATCCCGCCACCTTCCTTGTCCATTGGAAAGGGACATCTTCCAGATGGCCCAAAGTGCCGGAGGAAGGTGGTGGGATGATCCATGTCGCCTTCCTCTTTCCAGGGCAAGGGGCGCAGACAGTCGGGATGGGCAAAGAGCTCTACAATGAATTTCCGGCTGCCCGTGAGATCTTCAACCGTGCCAATTCTCTTTTGGGATTCAACCTGGCCAAGCTTTGTTTTGAAGGGCCCCAGGAAGAGCTGGCTCGAACGGAGATGGCGCAACCGGCCATTTTAACGGCTTCTATTGCCGCTTATGGAGCGGTCCGTTCACTCACTCAAGACCGCATCAGCCCAAAAGCCATGGCCGGCTTAAGTCTGGGCGAATACAGCGCTCTGGTGGCGGCCAAAAGCATCTCCTTCGAAGACGGTTTGAAGCTGGTTTGGGCGCGCGGACAATTTATGGAGGAAGCCGCCAAACGACAGGCCGGCGCCATGGCCAGCATCCTGGGCCTCAACGTCGATGCTGTCCGGGAACTTTGCAATGAAACCGGCGCCGAGCTTGCCAATTTGAATTCGGCGGATCAAATCGTGATTTCGGGCCGCAAAGAGGCGATTGAAAAAGCGGCGCTTTTGGCCAAGGCAAAAGGGGCCAAGCGCGCCATTCCTTTGGCGGTCAGCGGCGCTTTTCACTCCACGCTGATGCAGCCGGCGGCGGCGAAACTGAAAATGGTTTTGGAATCCACCGCCTTTCGCAGTCCTGAAGTGGTCGTCGTCAGCAATGTCACCGCCGAGCCGCACGCTGATCCGGCTTCCATCCGTTTGCGGTTGGCGGAACAAGTGACCCGTCCCGTGCGTTGGGAAGAAAGCGTTCAATACCTGCTTAAATTGGGCGTTCGAACCTTTGTTGAAGTGGGACCTGGATCTGTCCTGAAAGGATTGCTTCGGAAGATCGAGCCGGCTGCGGAAGGTTTCAGCGTGCAGAACATTACCGACCTGCAAACTCTCACCGAAAAATTCAGCGCCAACCCCTCATGCGCCTAATGTCCCCGTGGAGAATTTCCCGTTGGGGGCGCTAGCCGGTAAAACAGCTTTTGTGACAGGGGCCGGCAAGGGGATTGGTCGTGCCATCGCTCTGAAATTTGCCCAAGAGGGGGCCGATGTCGCCATCTGCGCTCGAACGGCGCAAACGTTGGAAGAAGTTCAGCGCCAGATCGAAGCCGCCGGCCGGAAAGCCCTCTGTCTTCCTCTGGATGTGTCCAACGGCCCGGCGGTTGAGGCCGCCGTCCAGACAATCCTTGACAAATTTGGGAAGCTCGATATACTCGTCAACAATGCTGGCGTGACCCGTGATGCGCTTTTGGTCCGGATGAAACCGGAGGATTGGGAAGAAGTCATCGCGGTCAATCTCAAAGGCACGTTTCTCTGTACGCGGGCTGTCGCCCGGGCGATGATGCGCCAAAGAAGCGGCCGAATCATCAATCTTGCCTCTGTCGTGGGGCTCACAGGGAATGCCGGCCAGACCAATTATGCCGCATCCAAAGCGGGGATCATCGGCCTGACCAAGTCGGTTGCGCGGGAACTGGCAGGCCGGGGCATCACAGCCAATGCACTGGCCCCCGGCTTTATCGAAACAGAAATGACCCAAGCGCTGGACGGCCCCATGAAAGAGTACTGGCTTAAACAAATTCCGGTGGGGAGATTCGGACAGCCCAGCGATGTAGCGGAAGCGGCGGTTTTTCTGGCATCAGATGCCGCAGGTTACATTACCGGCCAAGTCTTGCAAATAGACGGCGGCCTGGTTACATAGAGGAGGCATGTTGAAGCAATGGCAACACCATCTGAATTAGAAGGCAAAGTGAAGTCAATCATCGCAGAGCAATTGGGCGTCAAGCCCGAAGAGGTCACGCCGCAGGCATCGTTCATCGATGACTTGGGCGCGGACTCTCTCGACACCGTTGAGCTCGTGATGGCGCTTGAAGAAGAGTTCGGCATTGAAATTCCCGACGAAGATGCAGAGAAAATGACCACGGTCGGGGATGCCCTGAAGTACGTTCAGGAGAAAGCCGCCTCCAAGGCTTAAAGACCACGTGGAGACCCGTCGTCGAGTCGTCGTGACGGGCTTCGGCTGTATCACCCCCATCGGGAGCGACCCGGAAACGTTTTGGTCCAACCTGTTGGCGGGGAAAAGCGGTGCCGGACGCGTTACCCTCTTTGATGCGTCGCAGTATCCTACCCGAATTGCCGCCGAGGTCAAAAATTT
>JACQQZ010000097.1 GCA_016206755.1 Candidatus Omnitrophota bacterium | reverse complement strand
TTATCATCAAGAGCCCGCCGAGCTCCATCCTTTTAAAACGCGCCTGCGGTATTGCCAAGGCTTCCGGCACTCCGAATAAGGACAAGGTCGGCAAGGTCACCAAAGCACAGGTTGATGAAATTGCCAGAGAAAAATTGAAGGACATGAACGCTAAGAATTTGGACCAGGCAGCCAAGATTGTTGCGGGTACGGCGCGCAGTATGGGCATTGAGGTCATCGACTGATGGCGGCGACAGAAACGTTGAGCAAAAGAATGAAAGCGGCACGCATGCTCGTCGAAGCCCGCAAAAGCTACCCCCTGGAAGAGGCCGTTGGTGTTTTGAAGAAAACCCCCAAGCCGAAATTTGATGAGAGCGTTGATGCGGCCATCAAGCTCGATGTCGATCCGAAGCAAAGCGATCAAGCCGTGCGCGGAACGGTGGTTCTGCCGCATGGCACCGGCAAAACGCTGCGCGTGATCGTGTTTGCCAAGGGTGACGCAGCCAGGGCGGCACTGACTGCCGGAGCCGACGAAGTGGGCGGCGATGAATTGATCGCCAAGGTCAACGGCGGCTGGCTGGAGTTTGACGTGGCGGTTGCGACACCGGACCTCATGAAAGACTTGGCAAAACTCGGGAAGGTGCTTGGTCCCCGAGGGCTGATGCCTTCACCCAAAGCCGGTACGGTGACCCCGGATGTGGCCAAGGCCATTCGGGATATTAAAGGCGGCAAGGTGGAATTTAAGATGGACAAGCAAGGGGACATTCATTTGAGCGTGGGAAAAAGCTCTTTTTCTGAGAAGCAACTGACGGAAAATATCAAAGCTTTTGTAGAAGCCCTTTGGAAAGTTCGCCCGGCTGCGGCCAGGGGACAATTCGTTAAAGCGTTTTATCTTTCCAGCACCATGGGCCCCGGTATTCGCGTGGATCTGAATTCTGTTCGCCAGGCGGAAGAATGAGCGATTCGACAGCGGCAGCCCCGGCAATTGCCCCATCTGTCGAGAAAAAGACGGCAGGCAGCGAAACCCGTCTGGGACGGCGCGTCCGCTCGAAAATTGTTCTCGATATCGCCGGCACCCTCAACGGCGCCAAAGCCATTTTTGTTTTCGGCTTCCAGAATTTGCCGGTGGGCGACATCGAAAGTTTGAGGCGTAATTTAAGCGCTGTCTCCGCCGATGTGACGATGGTGAAAAATTCTTTGGGCAAGCGCGCGCTCAATGGCTCCGGCTTTACCTCCTTGGAATCTTTTCTGCAGGGAACCAGCGGTTTGACCGTGACCGCCGCCGATCCTGTTGCTGTTTCAAAGGTTTTGGTAAATTTCGCCAAAGGGCACGAAGGATTCAAGCTGCGCGGCGCAATCGTAGAAGGGCAACCGTTGCCGGTGGATGCCATCAAGGCATTGGCGGCATTGCCGGCGCGTGAAGTCTTGCTGTCCAAGATGCTGGGGGCCATGCAATCTCCCGTCATTGGATTCGTGGGCGCACTCAGTAGCATCGTCGGCAAAGTCGTTTATATCATCGAAGCAATCCGCAAATCGAAAGAGGAGAAGTAAGCCATGTCAGACGCAACTGCAAGCACAGCAACACAAGAGCTCTCCCCGAAGGCGCAGGAGATTGTGACCGCGGTGGAGTCCATGACGGTTTTGGAATTGGCCGCTTTGGTCAAAGCCCTGGAAACGAAGTTCGGAGTTTCTGCCGCCGCCCCCGCGGGCCTTGTCGTTGCCGGTGGTGCCGGTGGTGCCGGTGGTGGCGCGGGTGCCGGTGCTGCAGCCGCTGAAGAAAAAACCGCCTTTGAGGTGGTTTTGACCGATGCCGGCTCAAACAAAATTCAGGTGATCAAGGAAATTCGCGGCGTGACCAATTTGGGCTTGAAGGAAGCGAAGGATCTCGTCGATGGTGCACCGAAGACCGTCAAGACCGGCGTGCCGAAGGATGAGGCCAATACCATCAAGCAAAAATTGGAAGCAGCAGGGGCCAAGGTCGAGCTGAAGTAAACGACCGGTTCATCGACCGGTGTCAGACACCAAAGACAGAGGGGGTGTCAAACACCGTTTGAAGAGGAAAAAATGAGCGAACGACGCAATCTTGGACGCATTCCAGAAACGGCAGAGCTACCGGATCTCTTGGAGATCCAGACGAAGTCGTTTGTCGATTTTTTGCAAGTGGATGTGCCCAAATCCAAACGTGAGAACGTCGGTCTGCAGGAAGTCTTTTCCGAGCTCTTCCCGCTCGAAAGTCAGGACGGGAAGTACCGGTTGGAATTCTTGCACTACACCCTGGGCAAGCCCAAGTACGATCTTTGGGAGAGCCAGCGCCGCGGCGTGACTTACGCGGCGCCGCTGAAGGTCAAGCTGCGTCTTCGTTCCACAAAAGAGATGAAAGAGCAGGAAGTCTACTTGGGCGACCTGCCGCTGATGACGCCCACAGGCACGTTCATCGTCAATGGCGATGAGCGCGTGGTGGTCAGTCAGCTCCATCGTTCTCCGGGTGTTTCCTTTGAAGAAGAGCAGCACCCCAACGGCAAGCGATTGTATTCGGCACGCATTATCCCGTACCGCGGGGCATGGCTGGAGTTTGAGTTTGATGTCAACGATACGCTGTATGCCGTCATTGATCGGCGCCGGAAGATTCCGGTCACGGCATTCCTGCGCGCCATCGGCTGCGGAACCGATGAGGACATCCTCAAGTTTTTCTGCGGCGTGGAAGCGATCAGAGGCGATTCGCTCGCTGATTTTAAGGATGCCGCCGGACGGATCACGGCGGTTGCCGTCACCGATCCTGCCACCCAGGCCATTTTAGTGCCGCGCCTGGAAGAGTTGACCAAAGACCACATCACCATGTTGTGGAATTCCGAGGTCAAGCAGGTAAAAGTTTTAAAGAAATCCGTCCCTGAAATTTTCAATACCTTCGCGAAAGACCGCCTCAAAACCAAGGAAGATTCCCTCCTGGATATTTTCCGGCGTCTGCGCCCGGGCGACCCGGCCACCGCGGCCTCAGCTCAAAATCTCATCAACCGGTTTTTCTTTGATGGGAAGACGTATGATTTGGGCCGCGTGGGCCGCTACATGATCAACCGCAAGTTGGGAATGAGCATCGATCTGGAGCAAAAAATTCTGGATCAGGACACCATCCTGCGCACCGTTCAAGCCCTCATGGAACTCAAGGCCGGCCAGCGTCATGTGGACGACATCGATCACTTGGGCAATCGCCGCGTGCGCACCATCGGAGAGCTTTTGCAGAACCAGTTCCGGGTGGCTTTGTCTCGCGTGGAGCGATCCTGCCGCGAGCGCATGACCATTTATGATCTGGACAACTCGATGCCGCACCAGCTGATCAACGCGAAGCTGGTCTCTTCGGTGATTCGGGATTTCTTCGGCCGGTCCCAGCTGTCCCAGTTTATGGATCAGACCAATCCGTTGGCGGAGTTGACCCACAAGCGCCGTCTTTCGGCGTTGGGACCGGGCGGCTTGTCCCGTAAGCGTGCCGGATTCGAAGTCCGCGACGTTCACTATTCTCACTACGGCCGCATCTGCCCGATTGAAACCCCCGAAGGCCCGAACATCGGCTTGATCGCATCTCTTTCAACGTACGCCCGCGTCAATGACTACGGGTTCATCGAGACGCCTTATCGCAAAGTGGAAAAGGGGAAAGTTACCGAGAAAACCGATTATCTGTCCGGCGATCTCGAAGACAAGCATGTCATTGCCCAGGCCAATGCCCGCGTGGACAAATCCGGCCGCTTCTTGGATGAAATCGTTCCTTGCCGGCACCGGGGGGATTTTCCGCTTGTTTCCCCGGAGAAGATCGACTACATGGACGTTTCTCCGCGGCAGCTGGTGTCTGTGGCTGCGAGCATGATCCCATTTTTGGAACATGACGACGC
>JACQQZ010000096.1 GCA_016206755.1 Candidatus Omnitrophota bacterium | reverse complement strand
TCACATTATTTAGCGCGTTTGTATTAATAATGAATCTGAAATCAATCGAATATTTGTTTGTTTCCAAATAAGTCTTTTCTGTTCGATAAATTCCTCATTTGCTTGTGTTTTCTGAGTCCACGTATGATCAATAACTTCTAGGGCTTTCCAAAACCTATTTTCTATCTTCTGCATTTGCTGAGGATTATCCCAGTGCTTAGACACATAATCTCCATACCCCAATACATCCATGTAACAAACTGCATAGGTATTTTTAGGAATGTTAGAGAGTGTCATAGAAGTGGGTGAGAAAAGACCGAGGACGGGTGACGCGGCCGGAGCACCTTGCCGCCGCGCGCAGCGTGAGCGAGCACGGTCGGCGAGATGGCCGCGGCAGGACCCGCAAGGGGTCCAGTCGTAGGTGTTACGACGCGCATTCGCCTTTGCCCATCTCGAGCTTAAAGGTGCCTTCGCCCCCGAGGTCCTCCCACATCTTCGGATCCTTCTCGATCGGAGGAAGCGACTGGAACGGTTCGAGCTCCTTGGTCAGGCGCGGCGTGCCGACACGGTCCACCCACTGGCGGAATGTCTCCTCGCCCTTTTTCTCATCGCGGTAAAGGGTGAGCAGATGCTTGGCCGCTTCCGGTGTCCTCTTGGCAGGGGTCTGGCCGATGTATGTTCCAAAACTGGCCTTGTCGATGATAGTGCCTCCGCCGACATAGATGCGGTAGTGAGGTGCCGTTTTCCCGTCGATTGATTTGGCCGCACCGGAGAATCCCAAGTCGGCGATGTGGTGCTGACCGCAGGAGTTGGGGCAGCCGCTGATTTTAATCTGCAAATGTTTGAGTGTCTCCGATGACAAAAGCGGTCGTCCGCCGTTGTTGAACATGCCGTCCATCGCTGCCGCCAACCCCCTGGAGCGGGTGATGGCAATCTGGCAGGTGTCGGCTCCCGGGCAGCGCGTGACGTCAACAAGCTCTTCGCCGCCGGCGTGCGCAATGCCGAGTACGACCAGGTCCTGATAAAGCGGCAGGAGCGCTTCTTCCGGAATCCACGGAATAAACACATTCTGCCGAATCGTCAGCTTGAGCCGGCCGGCGTTGTACTTGCGCGAAACGTTGGCCATTCCGCGCATCTGCGGCACAGTCAAATCGCCCAACGGGCAGCGCACGTGAGCCCCGACATAGCCGGGCTGTTTTTGCTTGAAGACGTTGCTCGACCTCCACGCATCGAAAGCGGCGGTTGGCAAAGAAAAGCTGGCGGCGAGTTTCGGCTTGGGGGGCACAGTTTGCTCCACCGGCTCGATATGCCACAAGCCCCGCCCAGCACTGGTGGCAATCGTCATGCGCCGTTCTTGGATGAAGCGCTTCTTGAACTCCTCCACCCCCCACGTTTTGTGGATGAGGAACTTGATGCGCGCGCGGTTCTTGTCCTTACGATCGCCGAAACGGTCAAAGAGCCGGATGACCGCTTCAATCGACGGGATCAGCAGATCGGCCGGTGTAAAGTCTTCCAACAACACCGCAGAAAATGGCGTCGTTCCCAGGCCGCCGCCGACGTAGAGCTTGAATCCGCGCGCCGGTTTTCCGTCGGCATTCTGGATCATCGCCACCGCACCGACGTCGTGGATCGGGATGCGGGCATGATCTTCGCTGCAGCCCTCAAACGCAATCTTGAATTTGCGCGGCAGATCCTGGGCCACAGGGTGGCGCAGAAAATAACGCGAAGTCGCCTCGGCATACGGAATCACATCGAAAATTTCCGTCGCGGAAACACCCGCATACGGACAAGCCGTCACGGTGCGCACCGTGTTGCCGCACGCCTCTCGCGTGGTCAGGCCCACTCCGGCCAACTGCTCGAGGATGCCAGGGACCTCAGCGCGTTTGATGTGATGAACCTGAATGTTTTGGCGCGTGGTGATGTGCCCCACTTGAGGCGTGGCATGTTTCTCGGCGATTTCGGCCATCACGTCCATCTGGTCGGCGCTGACCGTGCCGTGCTTGATCTTGATGCGGATCATATGCTCGTCGGTGGTGCCGCGGATGCCGTAGGTGCCGTTTTCCAGGCGGAATTTCTTGAAATCGTCCGGATCGAGTTCTCCGTCGGAGAGTTTTCGGATTTGCTCGATGAAGCGCTGGATCTCCTCCATCTGCGGCTTGGCCGCCTTCTCACCCCAGCTATCCGCCTGCGCCTTCCATATATCGGTCATCTTCGTTCTCCCTTTTTATGAGCGCCTTTCAGAACCTCGCATGGCCGCGCGGGGTGGGTCTGGCGAGCGGCGCAAGGCGCGAGGTTCTGAAAGGCGCTCTAAAGCTGTTTCGCCAAAGAAACGGCCTCGTACGTAATCACAAGATCTGCTCCTGCGCGGCGCGCGGAAGCGACCAGCTCTTTAAAGGCACGGTCGCCATCGAGCCACCCGCGCGCTGCAGCGGCTTTGACCATCGCGTATTCGCCGCTGACTTGATAAATGGCCAAGGGCCAGTGAAATCGCTCTTTGATCACGCGCACGACGTCGAGATAAGCGTAGCCGGGCTTGACCATCACGATGTCCGCCCCTTCCTCAATGTCGAGGGCGACCTCGCGAAGCGCCTCATCCACGTTGTGCGGATCCATTTGATACGCTGCTCGGTCTCCAAATTGGGGAGCGGAGCCGACGGCACCCCGAAACGGTCCGTAAAAGGCCGAGGAATATTTCGCAGCGTAGGCCAGAATCGGAAGACTCTCGTAGCCGTTTTCGTCGAGCATGCGGCGAATGATGCGCACCTGCCCGTCCATCATCGCCGAAGGCGCGACCATGTCCGCTCCGGCTTTGGCGTGTGACAGTGCAACCGCTGCGAGTCGCTTCAATGTTGAGTCGTTATCGACATAAGATGTCAGCGGGTGACGCGACCCAAAGGCCAGAGGGCCATGGTGCGGCATCCGCTTGCCGCAGCCGGAGGCCTTGCCGCTGCGCGCAGCATCAGCGAGCACAGTCGGCGTGGGTGGCGAGAGCGGCAGGACCCGCTGCTTCCCAGATGTCAGAATTCCGCAGTGTCCGTGATTTGTGTACTCACACAAACAAACATCGGTGATCACGGCAAGTTTGGGGGCAGCGCGTTTGACAGTGCGTACCGCTTCCTGCACAACGCCGGACTCTTCATCGGCTTGACTGCCGTGCGCATCTTTCTTCGATGGAATTCCGAATAAAAGAATCGCGCCGATGCCCAACTTCTCCGCCTGTTTGGCCTCCTCGGCCAAACTTTTCAGAGAATGTCTGACCACGCCCGGCATTGAGGAGATCGGCTCCGGTTTTTTGGCGGCCTCTTTGACGAAGCAGGGCAAGATCAATTGTGCGGCCGTAAAGTTGGATTCGCGAACCAGCGCGCGCAGCTGCGGCGTGGCGCGCAGACGCCGCAAGCGGGTCGCCGGCCAGCCCTTGGATTTAATGAGCGTCATTTTAGGCCCTCATTCCCCGGGTGCGCGCCATCGAATGCTCGACGACAATGGCTTGTATGAGCCCGTCAACGGTCCATGATTTGCGCGGAGTCACATGCACGGCAAGCCCTGCCTCTTTGGCGGCAGCCGCCGTCTGAGGCCCGATGGCCGCAACGCGCGCGCCGTTCAAAATTTGGCGCGGGTCAAAACCGGCCTGCTCCAAAAGATGGATGAAGTTTTTCACCGTCGAAGAGCTGGTAAAAGTCACCAGATCAATGGCTTCATCGCCCAGCCGCTGGCGAAGCGCCGCTTTGGAAATTTGCGGCAAGGTCGTGTCGTAGAGCGGGATCTCGCTGACGACCGCCCCTTTTCCGCGAAGATCCTGCGAAAAAGAATCTCCGACGGCCAAACTGGAGCGCGGGATTAAAATTTTGGCCCCTCTGAGCGCAATTTTCCGGAAGGCCGCCGAAACGCCTTGTTTGGAAAAATTGGAAGGAATCAGATCGGCCGTAATCCCGATTTGCTCCAGCGTGGCGGCAGTCTTCGGACCAATGGCGCATACCTTTGCGGGACCAAAAGCGCGCGCATCTTTCCCCTGCCGCGCCAAGAGTGCCGTCAATGCCTTCACGCCGTGCGCACTGGTAAAAATCACCCAGTCGTACGTGGAAAGCTGCTGCGCCAACGCCGCCTCCGCGTTGGCTTTGAGGCGCCGCGGGGTCACCGCGATGGCTGGAATTTCGACGCAGCTCGCCCCAAGGGCCTGCAGGCGATTGGCCAAGTCGCTGGAGTCGGATTCTGCGCGTGTCACCACAATGCGCTGCCCTGCCAACGGCGGCCGCTTCCACCACTGAAAATCCTCGCGGAGCCGGACCACCTCTCCAATCATCATCACCATCGGCGAAGTAAACGCAGGGTGCTTGGCCAAAACAGAGTCAACGGTTTCCAAAGTAGCGACGAGGACCGACTGTTCCGGGCGAGCCGCCCAGCGCACCAGCGCCACCGGCGTGGAAGCCGCGCGCCCGCCTTTGCGCAGCTCTTGAACGATGAATGGCAGACGTTCGCGTCCCATTAAAACCACCAAGGTATCCGCCGCTTTTGCCAATGCCCTCCACTGCAGTGAATTGTCTTTTTTACCGGCTGATTCTTGGCCCGTCACAATGGCCAGCGAGGAGCTTACAGTACGTTCCGTCAGAGGAATTCCGGCATAGGCGCTGGCCGCTTGGACGGAGCTGATCCCTGGAACAATCTCGTAGGAAATCCCGGCGCGCCTAAGCGTCGTCATCTCCTCGGCAATCCGGCCAAAAAGAAGTGGGTCGCCCCCTTTGAGGCGGACGACCGATTTGTACTGCCGGGCTTTTTTAACGAGGAGCGCGTTGATGTCCGGTTGGGTTTTGCCTTTCTCTCCTGGATTCTTCCCTACATCGATTCGTTCCGAGCCGACCGCGGCCATCTCGACGATGCGCGCATCGACCAAGCGGTCATAGATGACACAGTCTGTCTGCGCCAACAACTGCGCGCCGCGCAGCGTCAAAAGATCCGGGCCGCCGGGGCCGGCTCCTATGAGGTAGACTGTGCCGGTTTTTTCCATTTTTCCTTTTCCTTCCACTCGCTGCTCTTTAATCCAAATAAAATCCGGTCTGCACCTTTGGCGCGCAAGTGACTTGCCAAAGTAATGCCGATGCGCTCCGGCTCCTGCGTTGATCCGGAAAGTTTCTGTCGAATGGTCCGCAGTCCATCCGGCGAAAACACCGCCGCATCCAACGTCAGATTGCCCATTTCATCGGCGATGGCCAGCGCGCCGATGGGGATTTGGCATCCGCCGCCCAGGCTTTTGAGCAATGCGCGCTCGGCGCGAACCGCCGACAAAGTCGCGGAGCTGTTGACGGCTTTCAAAATTTCCAAAATTTCCTGGCGATCGGCGCGCGCCTCAATGCCAATGGCGCCTTGTCCGGGTGCCGGCAGCATCCGGACGACGTCCAGGCGCTCGGAAATTTTCCCGGCCAGTCCCAGCCGCTCCAGGCCACAAGAAGCCAGCACCAGCGCATCATACTGGCCCTCTTCGAGCTTTCTCAAACGGGTATCCACATTGCCGCGCACCGGAAGAAATTCCAAGTCCCGCCGGATTTTTTTAATCTGCGCTTGGCGGCGCAATGAACCGGCGCCTACCTTGGCTCCCACCGGAAGATCCCGCAAAGTTTTGGCACCCGCGGCGATCAGGGCATCGCGCGGATCGCGCCTTTCCAGAACGGCCGCCAAAACGAGCCCCGCGGGCAAATCGGTCGGCATGTCTTTGGCTGAGTGGACGGCGATGTCAACTTGCGTTTTCAGCAGCGCCTCTTCGAGCTCTTTGACAAACATTCCCTTCACATCTCGTTCAGGGGCATCGGGAGTCCCGCGAGTCAAGTCGTCGCCGGTGGTTTTGATGATGACGATTTCGGCGGCAACGCCGGGGCCCTTCGCCTCCAGAGCGGACTTCACCTCTTGGGCTTGCGCCAGGGCCAATTTTGAGCCGCGTGTTCCTATTCTCACCGCCGGCATGTGACTTCCTCCAAAGGTTCCTCCCGAACATTCCCGTCTAAAATCGTAAAAACTCGCGCGCGGGGCCGTTCATCCTTGAGCGTCACCAGCAGATACGGCACCGAGCAAAAGTCCTGCACGGCCAATGCGTTGGCGATGTCGCGCCGTGAAGGATAGGCGGGAGTGGCCACGTGGGAGTGGTAAATGCCGGCGTGCGTCAACTGCTCATCGGCGAGCCGCCGCTGGACTTTCAGCTGCTCCAACGGATCCATCCTGTAGCTCGTCGGACTGGCGTCGACGTTGCGCATCGGAACGGTTTTGACCACCACGCCGTTTGCATCCGCCGCCAAATATCCGCACGCCTCATTCGGAAAATCATGCTCGGCATGCCGGATCATGGCATCCAAGGCGCCGGGCGTAATTCTCACGTCGTGGCGTCTTGAGCCAGATAGGCCCCCAAGGCGGACATCGTCTTTGCACCCGCAACTCCGTCGGCGACCAAGTTGTTGGCCGACTGAAATGCTTTGATTGCGGAACGCGTCTTGGTGCCGATGCGGCCGTCCACCGTTCCTTGGTAATATCCGGCCCGCTGCAAAGCCAACTGGATTTCTTTCGCGGTCAAAACGGCATGTCCCTTGCGGCCGCCGCCGCGCGACTCAAGCGAAGGAATGCTGCTCAGGCGGGTTCCCTGCTCCCACGAGCGATTCTCGAGAGACTGCTGGCGCGTGCGCAGCTCGTCGACTTGGCTGTCGAGCGCGGCCACTTGCGATTGCAATCCGGCAACTTGGGTCCGCAACTGTTCATTTTCCAGTCGAGCAGATTGAGAGGTGGTGGCGCACCCCGCCAAAGAAACACCGGCCAGACCCAGCATTGCCATGCGGATGATCGTTTTCACGTTCACGATGCGTTCTCCTATTTTTACGGTTTGTCTTTTTTCGAGTGCAAGCCGCATTCTTTGTGTTCCGGGTGTTCGGGATTTTCCCACCACCAGCGCCCGGCTCGAACGTCTTCGCCGGGCCGAACGGCGCGCGTACACGGGGCGCAGCCAATGGAAGGAAACCCAAGATCGTGCAGCTTGTTTGAGGGCACCTGCCGGGCCTTGATGTACGCCCAGACCTGCGCCTCGGACCAATCGGCCAGCGGATTTAATTTCACCACATTTTTGTGGGCTGTGTCCAACTCTACTTTCGGCACACCGGCCCTCGTCACAGACTGCCCGCGGCGCAGTCCCGTAATCCACGCATCGACGCCGGCCAACGCCCTGCCCAGCGGCTCGACTTTCCGGATAAAGCAGCACTCTTTGCGATTTTCGACCGATTCGCGGAAAGAATAAAAGCCCTTTTCGCGCTCCAGTTTTTCAACGGCGGCCGCAGCCGGAAAATAGCTTTGAATCGAAATTTTATACTTCCGGCGGATGCGGTCCATCACCTCGTACGTCTCTTCATTGAGCCGGCCGGTGTCGAGCGTAAAAACAGCGACCTTGGGATTGATCTTGACCACCATGTCAATGAGGGCGACATCCTCCGCCCCAAAGCTGGAAGCCAGCGCGATTCG
>JACQQZ010000092.1 GCA_016206755.1 Candidatus Omnitrophota bacterium | reverse complement strand
TGCTGGGGCACCGCGGTTGCCGTCTGGGGATTGCGTATCCGGAGATTACGCAGATGCAGGCGCGCGCCATTTTCGAAGCAGCCGCCCAAGTCCAGAAAGAAGGCATCAAGGTTCGGCCGGAGATCATGATTCCTTTGGTCGGTTTTCCCAAGGAGCTTCAGCTGCAGCTGGAGATCGTCAACCAAGCGGCCAAAGAAGTCGAAGAAGAAACCGGACAAAAGATCACCTACACCGTCGGGACGATGATTGAAATTCCGCGCGCCGCCTTGGTGGCGGATGAGATTGCCAAAGACGCGCAATTTTTCAGTTTTGGGACCAACGACTTGACTCAGACGGCGCTGGGGATGAGCCGGGATGACAGCGGGTCGTTCTTGCCGGCCTATTTGGAACAGGAAATCGTCAAAGCCAATCCATTCGCCTCCATTGATCAAACCGGCGTGGGCAAGCTGATGGAATTGGCCATTGCAGGCGGGCGCAAAGTCCGGCCGGAGATTAAAATTGGAATTTGTGGGGAACATGGCGGTGACCCTGCCAGTGTCGAGTTTTGTCACCGGGCCGGTTTGAGTTACGTCAGTTGTTCACCGTACCGAGTGCCTGTGGCCCGCTTGGCTGCGGCCCAGGCCGCTCTGAAAGGAGGCGTGCCATCGCGTCCGACCCGTTAAAGCTGTATCTGAAGGACATCAAAAATATCCCGCTTTTGACTGCGCAAGAGGAACTCAAGCTTGCCCGCCGCGTGAAGAAAGGGGATGCCGCAGCCCGCAAGCTGATGATCCAATCCAATTTGCGATTGGTGATCAGCATTGCCAAGCGCTACGGCAATCTGGGTGTGCCTCTGTCCGACCTAGTCGAGGAGGGCAACTTGGGGCTGATGCGCGCCGTCCAAAAATTTAATCCCAGCAAGGGGTATCGTTTCTCGACGTATGCGGCCTGGTGGATCAAGCAGTTTGTGCTGCGCGCCATCGCCAATCAGGGCAAAACGATCCGAATTCCGGTGTACATGGTCGATATTATTTCCCGCTACCGGAAAGCCATCGAGCGTTTGACCCAGCGCCTGGGCCGCAAGCCGGAGATTCAGGAAATTGCCCGCTTGATGAAGCTGTCCGTCCGTAAAGTAGAGTCCCTGGAAGAATTGACCACTCCCCCCGCTTCTTTGGACGCGCCGGTGGGCGAAGAGGGAACCGCTCAATTCATCGATTTGATTGAAAACGCAGGGGCGACTTCTTCCAAAGACGAATTGGCCGGATTTTTGGTTCATGAGAAAGTGGCGGATCTGCTGGATCATCTCAGCGATCGGGAACGGGCGATTCTGACTTTGCGCTACGGCCTGCAGGATGGAGTGACCTACACATTGGGCGAGACCGCCAAGCAGCTCAATCTGACGCGCGAGCGCGTTCGTCAGATTCAGAGTTCCGTCGAACGCAAACTCAACCTGTATCTCCAAGCCCAAGAGGCATTTGTCAAAGAAGGATCCTCCGAGGCAAGAAGGAGCTTATCGTGACCCTGGATTTGAGGGCGCACATCCGTAATGTCCCCGGCTTTCCGAAGCCGGGCATCGTTTTCAAAGACATCACCACGCTTTTGCAGGATGGATCGCGTTTTCAAAAAGTGGTCGATCAATTGGCCGATCGGTACCGGCCCAAGCAAGTCGATGCCGTGGTGGCGGTGGATGCGCGCGGTTTCATTGTGGGGAGCGCCGTGGCGTATGCTTTGAAGGCGGGACTCATTCCCATTCGAAAGAAGGGGAAGCTGCCCTGGAAGACGCATTGCGCCAGCTACGCTCTGGAATACGGCACAGACACGCTGGAAATTCATCAGGATGCCTTCACACCCGGATCCCGCATTCTCATCGTCGATGATTTACTGGCGACCGGAGGCACCGCCGAAGCCGTTGTGAAGCTGGTCCGGCAGCTCCAGGGTCAAATTGTGGGAGTGGCTTTTATGGTGGAGCTCAATTTTCTCAAGGGCCGCCAAAAACTTGAAAGCTACGGTGTTGACGTACTTTCTTTGGTCGAATACGACCAGGAGTAATCTCAAGCAGATACCCATGCGCCTGTAGCTCAACATGGATAGAGCGGGGGCGTCC
>JACQQZ010000112.1 GCA_016206755.1 Candidatus Omnitrophota bacterium | reverse complement strand
AACACGCCGTCGCCGTAGAGAAGCCCGTGATCAAACACCGAGACGGTTGCTTTGTCCTGGTCTACGAATTTTCCATTGAGATAAATTTTCACCCCATCACCTTTCCGTCGCGCATCTGAATTATCCGCTGGGCGGCTTTCGCCACTGAGGTTTCGTGCGTCACAATGCACAGGGTCATTGACTGCTCCCGGTGCCACTGCTTGAGCAGCTCCAGCACCGCCTCTCCGGTGCCCGTATCCAAATTTCCCGTCGGCTCATCGCACAAAAGCATCCTGGGGCTGTTCATGAGCGACCGGGCAATCGCAACGCGCTGCTGCTCCCCGCCCGAAAGCTCCGAGGGCCGATGTTCGAGGCGCGCCGCAAGGCCGACGCGATCCAGCAAATTTTTTGCCCGTTCTCCTATCTGCCGGCGCGATCTGCCCTCAGGACCGAGCATCGCCGGCAACATCACGTTCTCAAATGCCGTCAACTCCGGCAGCAAGTGGTATGCTTGGAACACGAATCCGATGCGTTGATTCCGCAGCCGGGCCTGGGCTTGAGCGCTTAAGCTCGACCAACTCTGTCCTTCCAAAGAGACTTGCCCTTCCGTCGGAAAATCCAGGCCGCCGATCAGGTGCAGCAAGGTGGATTTTCCCGCTCCCGAAGGTCCGGAGACGGCAACGAACTCTTTGGCTGCAATCGTCAATGAAACATCGTCCAAAACAGTCAGCCAATCCTTACCCTGGGCGTAGCGCTTGGTCACGCGGGTCACTTCAACCGCGTTGTTGTTCATTGCCGGGTCACTCATACCGAAGCGCATCCACCGGCTTGAAATTGGCGGCGACTGCCGCCGGATACCAGCAGGCCAGCAAGCTGATTAAAAATGCCGCCGCAACAATCAGGCCGACATCCTGCCAAACAATCAGCGCAGGCAGATGGTCCAAATAATAAACATCGGAGGGCAGCTTCACCCATTCGGAGCGCTGGATGAATTCGCAAAGCCCCACGCCGCCCAAAAGTCCCAGCCCCGTCCCCAGGCCTCCGATCGACAGCCCCACGCCGGTGAAAATGCCCCGGATGGTTCCCTGGGTCGCACCGAGCGCCTTTAGAATTCCGATGTCATGGATCCGCTCCACCACCATCATGAGGAGCGTGGCGATGATGTTAAAACAAGCGACCAAAACAATCAGCCCCAAAATCAGAAACATCACCAATTTTTCAAGCTTGAGCGCCGCGAATAAATTCCGGTTTTGCTCCATCCAAGTCACCGCCCAATACGGATATCCTAAAATTCGGCGGATCTGAGCGCTCACACGGCCCGCGTGCATCGGGTCGTCGACGCGCAGCCCGATTCCGGTGACCGCTTTGCCGAATCCGAGCAATTTCTGCGCAACTTCCAGCCGCATCAACACGAGATTGGCGTCGTAGTCATACATGCCGCAGCTAAAAAATCCTGACACCGTGAAAACCTGCGGCTCCTGACGCAACGGCGTCGTGATCCGCAGCGGATCTCCCGGAAAAACGCCCAGGCGCTCGGCCAACACTTTTCCGACGATAACGCTTTTTTCTCCCGGATCCGGATTGGCATCGGTCACGTAGCGCTTGATCTGCGTAACCTGGGGCTCGCGAACGGGATCGATGCCGCGCAGCACAGCGCCGATCGAGGCGCGGTCGGTGGTCAAAAGCACCTGACCCTGCACAAAAGATGCCGCGGCTTTCACCTCCGGCAATGCCTTCACGCGTTCCATCAGGGCATCCGTCTCCAGAATGGATTCTTCCGCCTGCACCACCACGTGCGGATTGGCGCCGACAATTTTCTTCTGCAGATCTTCGTCGAAGCCGGTCATCACGGCCAGCACGGTGATCAGCGCCGCAACGCCGACGGCCACCCCTGCGATGGCGATTCCGGAAATCACCCAGATGAATTTTTCCCGGCGCCGCGAGAAGAGATACCTGCCGGCCAGAAACCCAATGGCGCTCATCCGCTCTCGATTTCCCGTAAACATTGCGCGTACCACGCCTGGATGTCGGGGCGGTCAAAACCCTGGGTCAGCTCTGCAATTTTCGGATCCAGATATTTTCGATCGAGGGAAGCGCCTTGTTGTTGAATAATCCCGTGAACATCATTCCGGTCTTTCTCGCGTTCGGAAATGATTTTGTGCAGGATAAGGTCTTCAGGCCGGCACACCCGGACTTCCATCCCCTGAATCAAGCAGCTCGCCGCCCGCTGAATGGCCGTCTCTTCATACGGAAGCTGACCGAAGATCATATCGATTCGGATGCCTTCCTTCGTTTCCAACGGCAAAACGCGTGTGCTTCGTACATGCGTCAGCGGATCTTTTTCGCGTGATCGAAACGCCGTCGCCGCCTGTCCCACAAGTCCGGCGAGATCGTTCTCGCCTGTCCACACCGTCAGATCCACATCCAATGTCGCTCTCGGAACTCCCCAGACGGCGTTGGCGACGCCGCCAATCACCATGTAAGGGACTCGGTGCTGCGCTAGAAACCGGGCGACCTCGACAATCGCGTTTTCCAGTCGACTCATGCCACCCGATCCAAAACAGACAGCTGGTGGCGCATGAGGATAATCCCGGAAACATCCCGCTTGGCGGAGTCATCCGGAAAGCGACCGGACACTTTCCATGCAAGATCGATTAATGCGCCGATCCCTGCAATCCGCTCCATCGGGCTTAATCGCAGCGGCGGTTGTTTTTCTTCCCATTGATGAAATCGGTCCCATTGCCCCTGCCGCTTCTTCCATTCATCTTTTGTCATGGAGCGCCCCGACAGCGGTTTCCGGCTTGAGCGTCGGAAATAGGATCACTTCGCGTATGGAAGCCGTATGGGTCATCACCATCGCCAGCCGGTCGATGCCGACGCCCAAACCGCCCGCCGGCGGCATCCCATGCTCCAACGCCCTGACGAATTCATCGTCGGCAAAAAATTCCTGCTCGGCCTCAGCGGCCCGGGCCTTGATCTGGTCCAAAAATCGCTGCTGCTGCTCTTGAGGATCGTTGAGCTCCGAGTAAGCGTTGGCCACTTCCATGCCGGCGATGTAGAGCTCGAAGCGGTCGGCGATGGCCGGGTCATCCGGCTTGGTTTTCGCCAAGGGGCACAGCTCGACCGGATAGTCCGTCACAAAAGTCGGTTCGATAAGATTCGGCTGCACCAATTTTTCAAAAAGCTTGTCCCAGACCGCCTCGAGTGGAATTTTCGGGCCGGAGGGAACGCCTGCCCGAGCCGCCTGGGCGCGGGCTTGCGTTTCATTGCGGCAGTCCATACCGGCGACCTCTTTGAGCAGTCCAAAAAATGTTGCCTGTCTCCAGGGGCGTTTCAAAGAGAGCGTTTTATTTTCTTGATATGGAATTTCCTGCAAGCCGTTGAGCGATTCGGCCGCGGCGGTGATGAGCTCTTCGGTCAAGACGCGCATCCCGGCGCAATCGCTGTAAGCTTGATAGACCTCCAGCATCGTAAATTCCGGGTTGTGCCGGGTCGAAAGGCCTTCGTTGCGAAAACTGCGGTTGAGCTCATACACTTTTTCAAAACCGCCCACCAAGAGTTCCTTCAGATAAAGCTCGGGGGCGATTCTCAAATAAAGATCGATGCCCAGCGCATGATGATGCGTCTTAAACGGACGCGCCGCCGCGCCGCCCGGGACCGTCTGCATCATCGGCGTTTCCACCTCGAGAAAACCGCGCGCATCGAGGAATCGCCTCATGCCGGCGATCATCCGGCTGCGGCTCTCGAACATCGGCCGCGCCTTCGGATTGACCGCCAGATCGAGGTAGCGATGGCGGTAGCGAATCTCGACGTCTTTGAGGCCATGCCATTTTTCGGGCAGGGGGCGCAGCGCCTTGGAAAGCAAGGCCCACTCCATCACTTTGATGCTTTTTTCTTTCGTCCGCGTTTCAAAAAGCTCGCCGGACACTCCGATAAAATCCCCCAAATCGAGAAGCTTCAGGAGGTCAAAGGTGCCGGGCAATCGGTCTTTGGAGAAGAACAACTGGAGCTTTCCGGTCTGGTCGCGCAGGTCCGCGAAAACAGTTTTGCCGTGCTCGCGGACACTCATCAAACGGCCGGCCACCCGCGGCTGGACCCCGGGGGTGAAAGCGTTCAAAAGATCGCCGATGGCGGCTGTCCGCTGAAACGTGGGGGGATAGGGATTGACCCCGGCTTTTTTGAGCTCTTCTAGATTCTTAAACCGTTGTTGGACAAGATCATCTGAAATTTCCATAGGGGTGGTAATCAGATGATTTTATCACGTCGACGAGAAGGGGGTCAAGAAAAGCAGGGTGACTACAAGGCAAGAACCCAGCAAAGCAAATTATTTCAGGCGAGGAAAGGCGTTAAGTAAGTGTTAAGTTGATCGACAATTTGCGCAGCGGCGCAGACATCTTCCGTTGCACTATTCGGTTCCACGCTAAGCTGATAACCGTAATCGCTCAATTCTCGATCTTTTCGAAGCCGTTGGATCATTTCGCCGAATTCCTTTGGAAATACGCCGCACTTAAGAAAATGCTGCGAGAAGCCGCTCACCACTCCTGCATGTTTGGAGTAAGTCAATCCCCGCGTTAGAAGAATTGCCTGCATCATATGAAAGACGGCGTAGTATGCTTTCGAAGAAGCGAACTCGGATTGGTCGCGCTCCAGATGTTCTTGGGCTACCTTCAGCGTCCGATGCGCTTTCTCGACCATGGCGTTGAGTTGCCGGCGCAACGCCTCCTGATCGGTCACGCAGCAATCCCCTCCCTGAGGGCATTTCGCAAAAACGGCTCATAACGGAGCCGGTCGAGGTCGGCCACGCCGAGAACAATGCAGGACAGAACGACGCCTTCATCCAACAGCAGCTCGGCAGAAAAACGATCTACGCTTTGCTTGAGCGCAGAAGCGGCTTCATCGAAAATAAGGAGGCAGTCAATGTCAGACTCTGCAGTGGCATCCCCTCTGGCCTGAGAACCAAAAAAAAGTATCTGTTTGAGCTCTGGATATCGTCCACGCAACGTCTGGGCAATGCGCAGCAGTTTGGGATTGCTCAACATAGCGGTTTATCGTATCACGTCGACGGAAGGGGGGTCAAGAAAAGCGGGTTACTTTGAATGGGTCAGATGATTGCGGGCGGCTTCCAAAAACTCGCGCGCCTGCTGAAGCATCGTTTCCACTTTGGCGGCTTCAATAGGTTCCGATACCTCATAGTCTCCAGTGATGCGCTCTTCAAAAGATGCCAAAAGCCAGCGGTGATATTTTGCATCCAACAGGCCTGTTTTTGAAAAATGCTCTCCGAAAGCTCCGTGGACGCCTCCGTGCTTTTTGAACCGAAAACCTTTTTCATTGAGGAGCGCTTCCGCCACGTAAAACATCGCGTAGTAGGCCCGGCCCGCGGCGAATTCCGGATTGCCGCCGGACAAGAGCTGTTCAGTCGCAACCAACGACTGCCCGGCCTTTTCGAGAAAGAGTTTCGTCCTCTCCTTCACGCCGCAATCGCCTCCTCGCGGACATTCGACAGAAAAGAACTCTCGCGTTCCAGCCAATCGCGTTCGCGCAGGTATACCTTGCTGATGCTGACGCTGTATTTGAGAGAGAGAGATGCGCTTAAATGGCTGGTTCGTTGTATCTCATCCCAGTAATGGTCGTAGCCGGAGAGCACCACAAGGACATCCATGTCCGATTCGGCATCGGCCTCACCGCGGGCATAGGAGCCGTACAAATAGACGCCTCTGAGTCGATCTCCGTAAATCGACCGGAGCCCTGCTTTGAGCTCGGCCATCAAGAGATCGACGCTCTGTTTATCTATGGGACCTTCCAGCATGAGTGAATCGTATCACGTCGACGGAAGGGGGGTCAACGAAAAGCAGGAATTGAAACCGGCTCTTACACAAACTGCTCGGCAAAGCGGCCCATGACCTGTTCAACGGTGTATTGCTCCAGACCGGCATAACTGGCATACGGAATGACCACGGGCCGGGCATTCCAAAACACTTGATTTAGAGCGCCTTTTAAGAACCTCGCGTGAACCGCGTGGCGGGCGCAAGCGGGAAAAATTGGTGAACTAATTCAAACTTTTTGTTTTTCTAACAAAACTTCCCGCGCCGGTTCCGGCCAAGAACATGCAAACAACCAGCCACCCATCGCCCCAGCGGGTATAGAGGGTAGGACCCAAATGGATAAGGGAAACGGGCGCTACGGCAACACCTGTGATCCCTATTTTCCGGCCTTGCCGGTCTTTGACCTCAGCAGTCACCCTTCCTGCCGGGTCAATCGCGCAGGAATATCCTGTGTTGGCGGCGCGCACCATCGGGACGCGATTTTCGACGGCGCGGAAAACAGAGGTCTGCGCGTGCTGGATGGGGGCCGCCGTGTCGCCGAACCAGGCATCGTTGGTGATGGTCACCAGCATCCGGGCGCCGCGCTGAATAAAATTGCGGCTGATCTGCGGGAAAACGTCCTCGAAACAGATGAGCGTGCTCAGAGAAAACGGCGTTTTCGACTTGACCTGGAATACCGTGGGGCGGCTGCCCGGAGAAAATTCCCCGATCGGAAGCAAATTGCGGACGCGGCCGATCGCCGGCAACCACTCTTCGCCCGGGATGAATTCTCCAAAAGGCACCAAATGCATCTTGTCGTACTGCTGGGAAACATCGCCTTGAGGCGTGACAAAAATAGCGCTGTTGTAAAGCTTCATCTGAGGAACCCACTCGGCCCGGGGGGCGCCGACCAAAAGCGGGGCGCCGACATCGCGGCTCAAGCCCGCGAGCCAGGACTGCAAGCTGGGATCGTTGGCGAGATTGGGTGTGGCGGTTTCCGGCCAGATGATCAAATCCAGCTTTTTAGAAGCTAACTTTCGCGTGAGGGAAGAATACCGGTTGACGATCAAATTGTAATAATCGGCGTCCCATTTCTGATCCTGAGGGACGTTGCCCTGGACCAATCCGACGCGAATCGCCGGACCTTGTTTCATCAGATGCGCGATCTGAAACTGCCGCGCCAGGCCTGCGCCAAGAATCACGATACAACCGGCGGCAACGGCCAGCGCCATTTTCCTGGAGCGTTTTTTCCAGGCGAGCCAGAGGGTTGCATTCACGAGAACAACCAGCCACGAAACTCCCCAGACCCCGAGCAGTTCCGCCCATTGGAGAATCGGCGTCTTCCACTGCGTGTAACCGATGAGATTCCACCCAAAACCGGTGCCCAGTGTGCCGCGGATCCATTCGAGAATGGTCCAAACCGACGCCAATACAAATGGGAATAGAACAGTGGGCTTGCTTCGAAGCAGCAATCCTTTGGTGATGAGTCCAAACGCAGCGAAGTAGAGCGCGGTATAAGCCACCAAGACAATCAGGCCGAAAACGGTAACGTGCACCAGCCACCAGATCGTCCCTGCAAAGAAAAGAACGCCGAGCCGGTAGCCCTGCCGCCAGGCCTGACGCGGAGAAGAAGATCGATCGATGGCTTCCAGCCAAGGAATGAGGGCCGCCAGCCCCAGCCAGCCGAAGTCAAACGGAGGAAACGCGAGAATCAGAAGCAGCGACGACAAAATCATGAGCTGAAGCGAGGAGGGTAGAGCTGCCCTCTGAGCGCTATTGTCCATGGCACTTTTTATATTT
>JACQQZ010000095.1 GCA_016206755.1 Candidatus Omnitrophota bacterium | reverse complement strand
TGTTTAGTCCGCGGATGTGAGTCTGACGGTTCTCGGGTTTACTCGGCTCGGCGTAAAGGTCCTTCCTTAGGAGGCCACGTTGGATCTTGACAACGCGGTCATCCATGTGAGTATACCGGATTCTTGAAAAATCTGAGAGGAAATTACAATATTCATATTTTTCTAACAGATCGGCTAATCGAGCTCGAGAATTTTGGGGAATCGGGTCAGGTTGCGGCAGCCGGTTTCGGTGATGACGACCATGTCCTCCAGGCGAACCCCGCCATGGCCCGGGTAGTACAGACCCGGCTCAACCGTGACAACATGGCCGGCCTTGATTGTATCCGAAACGGAGCTCACGCGAGGGGGTTCATGAATTTCAATGCCGACCCCATGCCCCGTCCCGTGGAAGAATCCCTGCATGCGGCCGTTGACCTCGCCGGTCTTAAAACCTTCTTTCTCAAAATAATCCAAAATGGCATCGTGAACATCCTTGCCGTCGACGCCGGCTTTGAGCATCCTAAAACCGATCTCCTGCCCCTCCCGCACCGCCGCATACATCTTTTTTACTTTTTCCGAAGGATTCCCTTTGACCACCGTGCGGCTCATGTCGGCGTAATAGCGCGTGGCCGCGGACTGCGGAAAAATATCCAAGACGATCGGCTGATGCGGCCTTAAAACACCGCTGCCGATCCGGTGCGGGTCGCACGCCTGCTCGCCCCCCGCAATGATGGAGTGCCGGGCGATGCAATCCATGCCCATCAACGTGATGTGGAGCAACTTGCGAAGCGTTTCGGAAGTCAGCGGCTTGCCTTTCAGCCACAACTCGTCCCCTTTTATCTCCGACTCGCGGATCATCTCCACGACGCCCTGGACAGCTTCTTCGGTCGCGCGCTGCGTGGCGGTGATCGCTTCAATTTCTTCGGCGGTTTTGATGGTGCGCTGCTCAAAGAACGGCTCGCGCTTGGGCAGCACTTCGTAGCCGCGCCGGCGAAGCAGGTCTGCGGCCGCCAAAGGAAAATTCCCCGGCACTTCCAATCGGGTGATTTCTGCCGGCTTGAAAAGCTCATCCAACGCATCCGGCATGCCGGGCCGCGCCACCCCTCTGCCGCGGGCCTGATTCATCAGATGAGACATCGAAATCACTTCATCCGCTTTGGCCTGTGATTTGGCGCGGTCGACCTCGAGATCGCTCATCACCAAAATGTTCCGGCCGTTGATCCGGACGTAGACAAAAGGATCCGGCGCCAAAAACCGGCTGATGTAGTACAAATTGGCGTCGGTTTCGCTGGCCGCGTAGATCAGAAGCGCGCTTTTTTCAGAAGGATCGCGTTCCATTGGGGGTCATCCTATCACAAATTCCCGCCGAACCAACTCCAAGGCCTGCGCCTGCGTGGAAAAATTGCCTTCAAGCTGCTGCTCTTCGATGGCCCGCAAAATCTGGCCGATCACCGGCCCCTGCGGATAGCCCATCTTCAACAGATCGTTGCCCGTCAAGAGCGGCCTCGGCTTGAGCGCCTCAGGAGCGGAGAATTCTTTCAGCTTCTTCTTCAAGAAACGCCAGTTGTCGAGCATCTTGTGGCTGGCCAGGCAATCCACCCGGTGCAGCTCCAGCTCCTCCTGGAAGTTCGGCTGGCGGATCATCCGCTTGAGGGTGCTCACGCGCATTCTCTGAACATCTTTGAATCGCATGTGATTGGCCACCGAAGAAACGATTTTCTCGGTCTCATCGTTGGAAAATTTCAACCGCATGCAAATGGCCTGCGCCATCTGCGCCCCGACCTTGTCGTGCCCGTCAAAACGGATCCGCTCTTTTATTTTAAAGGTCGGCGGTTTGCCCACATCGTGCAGCAGCGCCGCAAATGCCAAAGTCGGCGTGGGTGAACTTAGATTTTGCAAAAGAATTTTCGTGTGCGTGTAGACGTCCCCTTCCGGATGAAACTCCGGCGGCTGCTGCACGCCCTCCGTGGCCGCCACTTCCGGCAGCAGAACATCCAGCAGGCGGCTGTCGCGAAGAAGGTCCACCCCGTGACCCGCGCCGGGCCCTGTCATCATCTTCGTCATCTCCTGGCGGATTCTCTCGGCGCTGATCCCCTCGATTTCCCGGGCATGCCTGAGGATGGCCGCCCAGGTCTCGGAATCAATCTTGAAATTAAGCGCGGCGGAAAAGCGGACGGCGCGCAGCATGCGCAGCTTGTCCTCTTCAAAACGCTTTTCAGGGTCGCCGATGGCGCGGACAATGCGGCGTTTTATATCTTCCTGCCCATGGACATAATCAATGATCTTGCGCTTGACAGGGTCCCAGAACAAGCCATTGATCGTAAAGTCGCGGCGCTGCGCGTCCTCTTGAGGAGTGCTGAAGCGAATTTGCGCCGGATGACGGCCGTCCTGATAACCGACATCGGTCCTGAACGTGGCGACTTCAAAAGAGAATTTTCCGGCAATGACCAGCAC
>JACQQZ010000088.1 GCA_016206755.1 Candidatus Omnitrophota bacterium | reverse complement strand
GTAATCTGCGAGCCGATGTGAACGTGCAGCCCGGACAAAATCACTCCGCTGTACCGGTCTGCTTCCGCGAAAATTTTTGAGGCAGAGCATTCATCGATGCCGAATTTATTCTGCGCCGTGCCGGTAGCGATGAAGCGGTGCGTGTCCGCTTTGACATCCGGATTCAGTCGAATCGAGACGGCTTGTCTGCGTCTCATCTTTCGACAGATTCGGTCGATCAGCTCTAATTCTGGAATAGACTCCACGTCAAAAGACTTGATGCCGGCGCGAACGGCGGCTTCAATCTCCTGAGCGGTTTTCCCCACCGAGGCAAAAACGATTTTTCGAGAAGAAGCCCCGCACAACCGGGCTTTGTAAAGCTCCCCCATCGAGACAATGTCCACCCCCGCCCCGGCTTTGACCAGCGCGCGGCAAAGCGCCAAATTGGAATTGGCTTTCATGGAAAAACAGATCAGCGGTTTGATGCTTCTGAAGGCGCGCTGGATTTTTTGAAAGTGGTCCAGCGCCGTGTGATGGCTGTAGATGTACAGAGGCGTTCCGTAGCGCTGGGCGAGGTCCAAAACCGCCACCTCTTCGCAGTAAAGCTCTCCATTTCGATAATGAAAATCATGCATGGGAGCGCCTGAGCCACCGGTTCAGCTGTTGTCGAACGAGTTTTGGGTTGGTGCTGCCCTGGGAACGCTTGCGGTTCACGGAGCCATCGGCTTTGAGCAGTTTTTTCGCATCGGGGCCGAAACGGGGCGAAAATTTTGCCCAATGGGCCAACGTGAGCTCGGAAGGTTTCACCCCTTCTCGCCGGCAGTACCCCATCAACTCCCCGATGGCCTTGTGCGCCTGAGCGAAAGGAACGCCTTTTGAAACCAGATGCTCCGCCAAGTCCGTTGCGTAAAGGGACTCGTCTTCCAGCGCTGCCGCGATGCGCCCGGTCTGAAGCTGGAGCCCCGCAAAGCCAACCGTCACAACGCTCAGCATCCCTTCCGTCGTGTCGATGGCATCGAAAAGGTGCTCTTTGTCCATCTGGAGATCCCGACTGTAGCCGGAGGGCAATCCTTTGCAGATCGTCAAAAATCCCACCAGCCGCCCGATCAGCTTCCCTGCCCCGGCGCGCGTCAGCTCCAGAAAATCAGGGTTCTGTTTTTGGGGCATCATGGAGCTTCCCGTGAGCAGTTTCTCATCAAACCGGACGAAGCCGTATTCGGGGCTCGCCCAAAGGATAAAATCTTCGGCGATTCGTGAAAGCTGTATGCCGAGAATCGCCAGCGCCGCGGCGATTTCCAAAAGACCGTCGCGCGCGCCGACCGCATCGAGAGAATTGTTCGAGACGCCCGCAAACCCCAGCGTTTTGGCCACTTGTTTGCGGTCGATGTTCAGCCCTGTTCCTGCCAGCGCCCCGCTGCCCAGAGGAAGCTCGTTGAGCCGGCCGCCGGCGGCCAGAATCCTGGCGCGGTCGCGTTCGAGCGCTTCGCAATAGGCCAGCAGCATGTGCGCAAAGAGAACCGGCTGCGCGTGCTGGAGATGCGTGTAGCCGGGCACAATGGCGCGTTCGTTTTTTTTGGCGCACACGAGAATGGCGTGTTGCAGTTTTGCCACAAGCGCCGCGATCTGACCGGCTTTTCTCATGCCGTAAAGCCGCGTATCCGTAATCACCTGGTCATTGCGGGAGCGGCCCGTGTGCAGATATTGCGCGCCGGCCCCGATCTTCTTCTCCAAAGCGGCGTGCAACACGCTGTGGATGTCTTCGGCCTGCGGATCCACGGCAATTTTCCCCTGCTTCCAATCTTGGCGCAGGGCTTTCAATCCCTCCACGATCTTCCGCGCTTCTTTTTTAGGAATGATCTTTCGGCTTCCCAGCATCTGGGCGTGCGCCATGGACCCGTCGATGTCTTCCAGCGCCAAGCGCCGGTCGACTTGAACGGAGCCAGTGAATTTTTCCACTTCTTTTGAAGTCGGCTGCTGGTAGCCGCCGCCCCAAAGTTTTTTAGCAGTCTGCTGAAAAAGGGGCATCTGCCGCGTGGCTGCGGCAATCGGAAGTTGCCGCACCACCTGCCTCGGCAATGTTGCGCGC
>JACQQZ010000091.1 GCA_016206755.1 Candidatus Omnitrophota bacterium | reverse complement strand
GCACTTTTGGAAACGGTACCGCTGGGCATCAGATGGCCTCCGGAGCCAACGAAACAATTTTCGTAAATTCTCTCTCCCGCAATTCGCGGGCGACAGGCCCAAAAATCCGGGTTCCCCGGGGATTCTTCTGGGCATCAATCACCACGGCGGCGTTGGAATCAAACCTCAAGAAAGAACCGTCCGAGCGGCGAATCGGACCCCGGGTCCGCACAATCACGCACCGGACCACTTCCCCTTTTTTCACCGTGGCTTCCGGAGAGGATTCTTTGACATTGGCGGTGATGACATCCCCGACCTCGGCGAACCGCTTGCCGTGCTCGCCGATGACGCCGATCATCGAGGCCTTTTTTGCCCCGGTGTTATCGGCAATCTCCAACATCGTCCGCATCCGGATCACCCCATCACCTGCTTTCGGCTTCGAAGAAGCCGCTGACAAAAACCATCATACCGGTACTGTCGGATTTTCAAAAATTCCAGGGGTAGCGGCTGAACCTGGCACTCCCGGAAACGGTACCGCTGGACATACCGCTGGACAGGGGATCGGGTCATGACGCCACCTGAGCTTGTGGCTCAGAAACTTGGGCTTTGCGCTTGGTGCTCGCGCGCGGCTTGGCGTTTTCTTCCACATCCCCCTGAATGGTCGCGGGGGCGCGGCGCAGCACTTTCACCAATCTCCAGCGCTTGTCCTTGGAGATGGGCCGCGTCTCTTCCATTTCGACCCAATCCCCGACGCGCGCTGTCTGCCCTTCATCGTGGGCCTTGAATTTCTGGGCCTTGCGGATGACGCGCTCATACAACGGGTGGCGCACCAATCGCTCGACGCGCACCACGATCGTTTTTTGCATCTTGTCAGAAACGACGCTTCCGGCCAACCGGCGTCTTGCTTGACTCATGACTTTACCTCTTTCATGCGTTCGCGCTGCACGGTCAGGCACCGGGCAATCGCGCGGCGCACGTTTCGCAATTCAAGCCCTTTTTCCAAACGGCCCAGCTTGGCCTGCACCCGCAGATCGAACAACTGCTGCTTGAGCGCCGCCACTTTTTGATCCAACTCAGGACCGGCCAATTCACGAACTTCGGCAATGGTCATCCCATCACCCGCTTCATCGCCGCAGGCGACGGCTTTCTCCGGCGGATCATGACGCGACTCCAACGCCGCTGCGGGTGAGAAAGCGCGTATGAATCGGGAGCTTGCCGGCGGCCAACCGCATGGCGCCGCGCGCAATTTCTTCGGGGATCCCTTCAATTTCAAACAGGATTCTTCCGCGCTTGACAACGACCACCCAGTCCTCAGGCATGCCCTTTCCCCGGCCCATGCGGGTTTCAGCCGGTTTCTTCGTGACGGACTTGTCCGGAAACACGCGCAGGTACAGCGTGCCGCCGCCCTTGGTGTGGCGCGAGAGCGCGACGCGCGCGGCTTCCAGCTGCCTGTTGGTCACCCAGGCATTTTCCAAAGCTTGCAATGCAAACTCGCCCATCGAGATGGTGCTTCCGCGCCAGGCGATGCCGCGGCGCTTGCCCCGCTGCGACTTGCGATATTTGACTCTCTTTGGAACTAAAACAGACATCGAATCACCTTACGATGAACGGTTGGCCGGCTCAACGGCCGCCGCCGGTGCGACTGCAAGCAGAGGCGAGGCCGGAGGGGTTGACTTAAAATTCCGGGGATGTTGAGAGGACGCAGCATCGGAACCCTGCTTTTCCCCGCTCAACAACGCGTCCCCTTTGTGAACCCAAACTTTAATCCCGATCAAGCCGTACGTGGTCAAGGCCTCCGCAAAACCATAATCAATGTCGGCGCGCAACGTGTGCAGCGGAATCGATCCTTCGCGGTAGCCCTCGCGGCGAGACATCTCCGCGCCGCCCAAGCGCCCCGCGCATTTGATGCGAACACCCTTGGCGCCTGAAGACATCGCCATCTGAAGCGCACGCTTCATGGCGCGGCGGAAAGCAATCTGCTTTTCCAACTGGAATGCGATGTTCTCCGCCACCAGTTGTGCCTCGATGGCCGGATTTTTGACTTCTTTGATGTCGACGTAAATTTCACGCTTGGTAAATTTCTGGAGCTCTTCGCGCAAGCGGTCAATGTCGGCGCCGCGGCGGCCGATGATGATGCCCGGCTTGGCGGTATGAATGGAGACGCGCACGCGGTTGGCGGCGCGCTCGATCTCAATGCGGGCCACGGCCGCGGTCTTGAGCTGTTTTTTGAGATGGCGCCGGATCTGGATGTCCTCGTGGAGAAAATCGGCGTAGGCGCCATGGCGTGCATACCAGCGCGACAACCAGGGCTTGGTAAACCCAAGCCGGAAACTGTACGGATGCACCTTTTGTCCCATGTTATCCTTTCTTCCCCGGACCGGCCTTCTGAATCTTTGAGGTTTTTGCAACCAAGGAGACGGCTTCCAGCTCGATGCGCAAATGGCAAGTTCGCTTGCGCACCCGCATCGCACGGCCCATCGGGGCTGCGCGGAAACGCTTCCCAATCGGGCCTCCATCCGCCGTGGCCTTCGAAATTTTCAACGCTTCCGGTTCCACCTGTTTTTGAGCCGCAGAAGCAACGGCGGCCATGAGAACTTTTCTCACGTGATGGGTCGCGCCTTTGTTGGTGTTGTTGAGCACCGCTTCGGCGCTGGGCACATCCAACCCGTGAATCAGCCGCAGCACTTGCCTGACCTTGCGCGGCGACACTCTGATGTAGCGGCCCGTTGCCTGCGTTAACATTGGAAAATCCTCATCTCAACTTTCAAGTTGTGGCGGGGGGCTTTTCGGCGCCCTTGACGCCATGCTTCTTAAAGGTACGCGTGGGGGCGAATTCTCCCAGCTTGTGCCCCACCATATTTTCAGTCACAAACACCGGAAGAAACTTGTTGCCGTTGTGAACCAAGAAGGTCATGCCGACGAATTCCGGCGTGACGGTCGAACGGCGCGACCACGTCTTGATCGGCTTGCGGTCGCCGCTCTTGGCTGAAGATTGGATCTTCTCGAGCAGATGTTCATCGACAAATGCTCCTTTCATACTGGATCGACCCATGCGGCTTTACGCTCTCCGATCTTTGACGATGTATTTGTTGGTCGGCTTGCTGCGGGCTCGCGTCTTGAGTCCCTTGGCCTGCTGGCCCCACGGAGACACCGGATGCGGATTACCCTGACCGGACTTGCCTTCGCCGCCGCCGTGCGGGTGGTCCACCGGATTCATGGCCAAACCGCGGACAATGGGCCGGCGGCCGAGCCAGCGGCTTTTGCCTGCCTTGCCGATCACCTCTGTTTCATGCTCGATGTTTCCAACCTGGCCCAGCGTGGCGTAGCATTTTTGACGGACAATGCGGACTTCGCCCGAAGGCAGCTTGACGTGCGCCGTTTCGCCTTCTTTGGCCATCAGCTGTGCCGCACCGCCGGCGGTGCGAACCATCTGTCCGCCCCGGCCTTCGGTCAGCTCGATGTTGTGGATCATGGCACCCAGCGGAATGGCTGAGAGCGGCAGCGCATTGCCGGGGCGAATTTCAGCCTCCGGTCCGGCCATGACGGCGTCTCCGACTTTCAGATCGACCGGCGCCAAGATGTAGCGGCGCTCTTGATCGGCATATTCCAAAAGCGCCAGTCGTGCCGTCCGGTTCGGATCGTATTCAATGGCGATGACCTTGGCCTCCATGCCGCGCTTGTCCCGCTTAAAATCAATGATGCGATAGGCCTGGCGATGCCCGCCGCCGCGATGACGCGTCGTGATGCGGCCGTAGGAATTTCTGCCGCCGGTCTTGCGCAACGGCTCCAAGAGGTTCTTTTCGGGCGTCGACTTGGTAATCTCCTCGAAGCTCGGCGTCGTCATGTGCCGCCGGGACGGCGTATACGGTTTGTGCTCTTTGATCATGTTAAGTCGTCTCGATCTTGTGGCCTTCCTGCAATGTCACGACGGCCTTTTTCCAATCCGGCCGGCGTCCCACGGCAGTGCGAAGGCGCCGCAATTTTCCATGGGCGATGCTCGTATTGACTTTCGCGACTTTGACGCGATAGAGCGACTCCACGGCAGTCCGAATCTCAATTTTATTGGCCTCTTTGGCCACGGCAAAAAGATATTTTCGGCTGGGCTCTTGGAGAGTCCCTTTTTCAGTCCGCAATAAGGTGCGAACGATTTCTTGGGCAATCACCCCATCACCTGCTTTCGGCTTCGAAGAAGCCGCTGACAACGTGAACCCAAAGAACCTTCACCGCAATCACCGCAATGCGAAACAGCGATCCAGGATCCGCCTTCGGCGGACAAAGCGGGTGATGGGGTCACCCCATCACCTGGCCCTTCAATTCCTGAAGCTGCCGGAAACCGGCCTCGGACACGATGATGTTGTGATGCGAAAGAACATCGTAAGCCGTCGCTTCTTGAGCCGGCTTGACGGTGACTCCCCGAATGTTGCGCGCGGCGCGGGCAATGCCGGAATCCTGCTTTTCCAGAAGGACCAAAGTGCTCTTGTCGGCTTTTAAGCCGGCCAGAGCGGCGGCGATTTCTTTGGTCTTGCCGGAAGCCAATTGAAAATTTTTGACGATGGTCACAGCCCCGTCTTTCCATTTGGTTTGCAAACTGGAAATCAGCGCTCCGCGGCGCAAGTTTTTGGGCATGGAGACGTGATAGTCTCTGGGGTGCGGACCAAAAACGACTCCGCCGCCGCGCCACAAGGGACTTCGGATAGAGCTCTGTCGCGCACGGCCGGTTCCCTTCTGTTTCCACGGTTTTCGGCCGCCGCCGCGCACCTGACCGCGGGTCTTTGTGGAAGCGGTTCCCTGGCGGCGATTGGCCAAATAAGCCTTGACTGTTTCCCATAAAAGCGGGCTTTTGACGTGATCGGTGAAAACCGGATCCGGGAGATCAACCGAACCGACCACTTGGCCCTTAAGATCCTTAACGTCTGCTTTGTTGATGCTTTTAGTGGTCACGTTACTTCTTGCCTCCGGTCTTTACCAGCGGTACCGTTTCCAAAAGTGCCAGGTTTGCAATGAAGGTTTCGGGAAGATAGCTGAACCCGGCACTTTTGGAAACGGTACCGCTCTTCCTGAACCCGGCACTCCCGGAAACGGTACCGCTTTTCTTCACTTCTTGGCTCCGGTCTTGGAACGTTGAGCCGCGACGTCAGCTTTTGCGCCCTTGGACTGCTTCACCGGCGCGGTTTTAGTTTCTTTCTTCTTTTTGGCAGCGGTTTCCTGCGCAGATGCAACACGCTTGATGCGCTTGAGCGCTTTTCGAATGACGAGGTAACCGTTGTCAGCCCCGGGAACGGCGCCTTTGACCGCCAAAAGATTTTTTTCAGCATCCACAACGATCACTTCAAGATTTTGAACGGTGCAGCGGTCATCGCCCATCTGTCCGGGCAAATGATGGCCGCGCAACACGCGGCCGGGATCGGTATTCGCGCCCATGGAACCGATGCGACGATGCGACATCGATCCGTGCGTCTCATTGCCGCCGCTCCAATTCCAGCGCTTCATACCGCCCTGGAATCCCTTGCCGATGCTCGTTCCCACCACATCGACAAAATCTCCCGGCGTAAAAAGGGCCACCGTCACAGGAGCCGCAGGGGCTTCCTCTTTGGGGCTCAAGCGGATCTCACGGACAAAGCGCTTGGCGGCGGCCTGGGCCTTGGCAAATTGTCCGGCTTCCGGCTTGGAAACCAGCCGCGCCGGCAGATCGTCAAATCCAAGCTGAACGGCGCGATAGCCGTCTTTTTCCGGAGTCCGGACTCTGAGCACCGGGCATGGCCCGGCCTCAATCACGGTGACGCCGACCGGACGGCCGTCCGGCAAGAACACCTGCGTCATTCCGATTTTTTTACCTAAAAGTCCGAGCGCCATGCTTGTCCTGATTTATTTGATTTCTACGTCCACGCCCGCCGGCAGATCGAGCTTGCGCAACGCATCGACCGTTCGGGACGTCGGGTTGACGATGTCCAAAATCCGCTTGTGCGTTTCCACTTTGAATTGCTCGCGGGATTTCTTGTCAATGTGCGGTGAACGAAGCACCGTGTAGATTTCACGACGGGTCGGCAGAGGCACGGGGCCTGCCACGGAAGCTCCGGTGCGTTTGGCCGTCTCCACGATTTCCAGAGCCGACTGGTCCAGCACGCGATGATCGTACGCCCGCAATTTAATTCGAATTCTTGTCTGTTGAGCCATGGAATTCCGCCGTTAACGTTTGCTGCCTGCTGCGGCAGCGCTGCGTTTTGCTGCGATCTCCTCCTGTACGTTCTTTGGGACCTGGGCGTAGTAAGAGGGCTCCATCGTGAACGTGGCGCGCCCCTGCGACAAGCTCCTGCTGACCGTGGCGTATCCAAACATTTCGGCCAGAGGCACTTCGCCTTTGATGACCTTGGCATTGGCCCGCTGTCCCATCGAAACAATTTTGCAGCGACGGGAGCTCAGGTCGCCGACAATCGAACCCAGATATTCTTCCGGCACGACGACTTCAAGATTCATGATCGGCTCCAAAATAATCGGACCGGCCCGCTTCATGCCGTCCTGAAAACCGATCGAAGCCGCCAGCTTAAAGGCGATTTCGGAAGAGTCGACATCGTGGTAGGAACCGTCGTACAGCGTCACGATGACATCGGCCACCGGATAACCGGCCAAAACGCCGTTGCGAGCCGCTTCCTCCACGCCATCCCGAACCGGTGAAATGAATTCTTTTGGAATGGCTCCGCCGACGACCTTATTCACAAACACAACACCCGTGTTGCGCTCGCCCGGCTCCATCTTGAACTCGACATGGCCGTACTGGCCGCGGCCGCCGGACTGCTGGATGAACTTACCGGTCGATTCCGATTTCCTCGTGATCGTTTCCTTGTAAGCCACTTGCGGACGGCCCACCT
>JACQQZ010000090.1 GCA_016206755.1 Candidatus Omnitrophota bacterium | reverse complement strand
CGGCGGGTGGTCATCGGAATGATGTCGCTCATTGGCAAACCTCGCATTGATCTGGATTGACGATGCTGCATTGAGCGGCATCGGTTGATTTGATTTTCTGACCCTGGTGGTCTTTTTGGCCTTTCTCCTGATCTTTTTGGCCGAGGGGGTCGCCGTAGCGATTGGCATCGACCGTCGATTTTTCAATGCGCGTCGCACCCAGGGAGCGCAGATAATACGTGGTCTTCAAGCCTTTCTCCCAAGCCATCAGATACATGGCGTGCATCTTTTTCCCGCTGGGCTGGGCCAGATAAAGGTTCAGCGACTGACCCATGTCGATCCATTTCTGCCGGCGGGAGGCGCACTCAATGATCCACTCCGTCCCGATTTCAAACGCCGCCGCGTAACGGTCTTTGACTTCCTGCGGGATGCGTTCAATCTCATTCAAACTTCCGTCAAAATATTTCAAGTCATCCACCATTTTCGAGTCCCACAATCCCAGCGCCTTGAGCTCTTCCTCGAGGTAGGGATTGACCGTGATGAATTCCCCGGAGAGGTTGCTCTTGACGTAGAGATTCTTGTAGGTCGGCTCGATGGATTGAGAAACGCCGGCAATGTTGGCGATGGTGGCCGTCGGGGCAATGGCCATCGTGTTGCTGTTGCGCATGCCAAACTGCCGGATGGACTCCCGAACCGGCGTCCAATCCAATTGCCCGCCGGTTTCCATTTCCACGTGGCCGCCCCGATTTTGCCTGAGCAGCTCTATCGTGTCTTTCGGCAAAAGCCCGCGGTCCCACTTTGACCCTCTGTAGGTGGAGTAAGCCCCGCGTTCCTGCGCCAACCGGCTGGAACTCAAAATCGCGTGGTAAGAAATAACCTCCATGCTGGCATCGGCAAATTCCACCGCCCGAGGCGACGCATAACTCATCCCCTGCAGATAGAGCGCATCTTGAAATCCCATGATTCCCAAGCCCACCGGCCGGTGCCGCTGATTGGCTGCTTTGGCTTCCGGCGTCGGATAAAAATTCAGATCAATCACGTTGTCCAGCATCCGCATCGCCGTTTTGACGGTGGCGGCCAGCTTTTCGGCGTGCAGACCGGACGGCGTCGTCAATGCGGCCAAATTCAGAGAACCCAGATTGCAAACGGCCGTCTCCTCCCGAGAGGTGTTGAGCAAAATTTCCGTGCAGAGGTTGGAGCTGTGCACGACGCCGGCGTGGTCTTGCGGCGAACGGACATTGGAAGCATCTTTGAAGGTGATCCAAGGATGCCCCGTCTCAAAAAGCATGGAGAGCGCCTTTCGCCAAAGCTCCAGGGCCGGGACCACTTTGAATTGCTTAAGCCCGCCCTCTTTGGCCATGCGTTCATACAGCTCGTAGCGCATCTCAAATGCCTTGCCGTAAAGGTCATGCAGGTCCGGCGCTTCGTTGGGGCTGAAAAGCGTCCAGGGGCCGTTTTCCAGCACGCGCTTCATGAAAAGATCCGGGATCCAATTGGCCGTGTGCATGTCGTGCGTGCGGCGCCGGTCGTCTCCGGTATTTTTGCGCAATTCCAAAAACTCCTCGACATCCAAGTGCCACATCTCCAGATAGGCGCAAACCGCGCCTTGGCGTTTCCCGCCGTTGTGAACCAAAGCGGCGCTGGTCATGTAGCTCTCGTCCCCTTCTACTTTAAGATCGTAAACGACAGGAACAGGAGCGGCATCACGCGCAGATCGAATTCGAGTAAAGAGCCATCCCTTCCATTGCAACCAGTTGTGCTTGGTCATCGGTCGACACCCCACAAGCTCCGCAATCTCAGAAACGGCCGGAATCCTCAAATCATAACAGGCAGTCGCGCCCTTAAAATGGACGCGCTGTCCGTCGATTCTTTTTCCGGTATGGGCATAACGCCGAACGCGGTATTGGCCGGCGCTTGGCACGCCCAATCGCAACAGCTGGTACCGCAGTCCCTCTACCAATGGGGCGGACGTATTCGTAAAATAAATTTCTTTGCCGCGGCTGATTCCGCCGTCCGTCTCCAACAACCCTCGAATGAGAGCAGCGGTTTGATCCGGAGGCAGATGGGCAAAACGTTGAGCGATGTGCTTGTGACCATTTGAATCGTAAATATCTTCCCGGCAAAACGGCATCCGCGATGTTCCTGTACGGATCAAGCGTCCGCTCCCGGCGTCTCGTCCAACACCGTACCCGCCGGCCCATTTGATTTGATCAAACCGGCTGTTGCGATGAGATTCCCAGAAATGGATGTCACGCCTGCCCAGATAATCCCGGACAAATTGCATGTGGCCATCGCAGGTTGGATTCCCGGAAACGCCCCACTCCCGGCCCTGCTTTGAAAGATGCCCATCTCCCAACAAAATGCCGTAGAGCCGCGCGTCGTCTGCCGAGAGCCCTTTGACCAAAACCACTTCAGCAGGGATTACCTGGGCAACGTAATCGCCTTTTCCCAGTTGGCCTGCCTCAATCCAAGCCGGCTTGATTTTGCCTCTCTTGAGCCATTCCACGGTCCGGGAAATGCCGGTCTCCATCGGCACCCCTTGAATGACCCAGAATGGATGACTGGCCGATACCGTGAGAGGACGAATCGCGTGTTTCACTTTGATCTCCACCATACGATGCCCCTGCTGGCGATAGACCAAATGATCAGTCACTTCACGGTAGAAACCGGAACGCCCCAAAACAAGGTCGCGGGCGCGAACATCCGTAATGGGCTTGATACCTTCCGCCGTAAAAACAGCGGCGTCCGGCGAAAAACACTGATTGACCGCGACCGCCGTGTCGTTGGCCACTTTCAAAAATGGGACAAGCCCCTGGCTCTTGCCGTTGGTCCCTTGGATGTGGGCCCCCAGGGCCCGCACCGGCGTCCAATCGTTGCCCAGCCCCCCGCTCCACTTGGACAAAAGGGCGTTGTCGCGAATCGATTTGAAGATGTGGTCCAGATCATCCTGAACCGTCGTGAGAAAACAGGAGGACAATTGCGGATGCAGCGTGCCGGCGTTGAACAAGGTCGGCGTCGAAGGGACGTACAGAAGATTCGACATCACTTCGTAAAACTCGGCGGCGTATTTCTCCCGCTCTTTCTCTTGCTGCGCCAATCCCATGGCAATGCGCATCCAGAAAATCTGCGGCGTTTCCAAGCGCCGGCCGTCCTGATGAATAAAGTAGCGGTCGTAGAGCGTCTGAAGCCCCAGATAGGCGAATTGGAAATCGCGCTCCGGTTTGAGCGATTTTCCCAACCGTTCCAAATCAAACTTCAACAGCTCCGAAGAAAGTCTCCCGTACTTCACCCCCAGCTCAATGGCCTGCTTGAAAAGCGCCGGGTAGGCCTCCTGAATTTGAGTGAAATGGACTGCGCGGCCCAGGGCCTCCTTGTACAATTTCTGCAACAGCAGGCGTGCGGCCACAAAGCTGTAGGCGCTGTCCCGCTCGACCAAGCTGCGCGCAGCCAGAATGTTCGACTCATGAAGCTGGGCCGTGGTCATCCCTTCGAAGCAGTTTTTCAGCGACCTTTCCAAAACGGCCTCCACCGAGACGCGGTCTTCGAGTCCGCGGCAGGCAAGTGCTATGGAAAGCTTGAGTTTTTCCAAATCGAGCTGCTCTGACTTGCCTTCGGATGTTTTTAAGTTGAATCGCTCATGAACGGTGACCGGCTCTGAAACGGGAGCTTGCAGGCGGGCCAGACGCCGCTGTTCTCGATAATGGATGAAACGGCGCGCTACTTCGTGGTGGCCTTTTTCAATGAGGATCCGCTCGACGAGATCCTGGATTTCTTCGATGTTGACGGTGCGCACATCCGGAGCGGCCGCCCGCAGAAGCTCCACGACGTGATCGGACAAATCCAGAATGGCCTGCCGGCTGGAATGTGTTAAGGGTCCCTGGGCCGCAAATGCCTTTCCAACGGCAATGGCGATTTTTTCCGGTTTGAACGAAACGACCTTGCCGTCGCGCTTTTGGATGGTGATGCGCTCGGCTTCGAAACGTTTGGCGTCGTGGGCGCGGCGGTACGCTTCATATTCCAGCGCCACGCCGGCGGGGCCGCTCTGCCGCAGATGGGCAATGACGGCATCCTGAATGTCTTCGATAAAAAGAACGTTTTGGCGGACGGCATTTTGAAAGCACCAGGCCACGACTTTTTGGGTGATGGCTTCGACCCGGGCGCGGTCTTCGGCTTTCAGGGCAATTTCCTGCGGCAGTTTCAGGTGAGCTTTCCACGCCCCTTCAATGGCATGCAGAATTCTCGTTTCGAAGAAAGGAATGTGCTGGCCGTTTCGTTTTTTGACGGTCAGTCGAGACAGATCGACGGCAACGGACATGCGACCTCCCTAAAAACCGGTTGACGGCACGCAGGAGATCCTGGAGGAAAGATGCGCTTTGAACCCCGCCCTCGAGGGCCTTCTGCAATCGGACTTCCCTGGCAGGTCTTCTGACTCGAGGTTGAATCTACTCCAAAGCACCTTCCCATGCGGCTGCTACGCACAGTGGTTGAGCCATCGCCCAAACATCACGGCGATGCCGCTTTGTTTCGTCCCCTCACACAGCGGCGGGGCCATCCCGGATTCTCACCGGGTTCCCTTTTTCATCCCGCATCACGCGGGACACCAGGACTTACGATTCAATTGTGGAACAGAGATTACTACTCCCTATCTTCACTGTAAAGAGATTTTCTTGACCAATTCCGTTTTCAGGATTAATGTCGTAGCATGCTCAGGAAATCCAAAAAGAAACCCAAGGCCAAATCTTCCCAAAAAACCAAGAAGCCAACGACGAAACCGGTTCGGGCCGGAAAAGCTGCCCCGAGGAAAAAAGTCGCGGCAGAAACCGGCGGCAAAAAATCTTCCCGGAAATCCAAGCGTGGCGCCAAGCGCGCCCCAAAAAATAAAAAAGGTTCCCCCGCTCCCAATTACGGCAAAGAACTCGGGCGCGTCGTCGCTTTCTTTAGAATCCCGGTCGTCGCCGTGGTCAAGGTCACCGGTCCAGGATTAAAGGTGGGCGATGCCGTTTGGATCAAAGGTCACACCACGGACATGAAGCTGACCGTCGCTTCAATGCAGATCAATCACCAAGCCATTGCGCAAGCCAAGAAGGGCGATGAAATCGGCATCCAGGTCGGCGGCCGGGCCCGGCGCGGTGATGGCGTTTATCAACTGCCTGTTTAGCCCCCAGCACCCGCCTCTTCGAAAAATTCAAAAGCCCGTTCTTCAGCCCATGCCTGTTGCTTCCACAGCGACCCGCCGATAAAGCCCAAGTGGCCTCCCTGCCGGGGAAACTCCGATTTCAGATAACGGTTGGCGGCAATCTCAGCTACCGGCAAGGCGCTTTCCGGCAAAAACGGATCGTCCTTGGCGTTGATGAGCAAGGCCGGTCTTCTGATTTTCGATAAGTACTGCTTCGAGCTGGAATCCTGCCAATAATCCCGGGCGCTTTTAAATCCATTCACGGGGGCGGTCACCAGGTCGTCAAATTCCGCCATCGTGCGCACGCGCGCCAACGCTCGAAGATCGACGCACTGAGGGTGCGCTTTGACTTTGGCCCGGGTTTTGGATTTCAAACTCTGAACCAACCGCGCCATGTAGATTTTTGCAAAACCTTTTTCAATGGCGTAGGCCGATTGTTCCAAATCAAACGGCGTTGAAATCGCCGCGGCCGCGCGAATTTGAGCCGGTAAGGCGTCCCCCTGCTCACCCAGGTATTTCAAAAGAACGTTTCCGCCCAGAGAGCCGCCGACGCAAAAAATTTTACTCGGGGCATTTTTGGAAAGAACGCGCTGAATCACCCAATCCAAATCAGAGGTCTCTCCGCCGTGATAGGAGCGGCGGAGCCGGTTGATTTCTCCGCTGCAAGAACGAAAATTCACTGCCAGACCGCGCCAATTCTTTCGCCGGGCCG
This sequence comes from Candidatus Omnitrophota bacterium, assembly GCA_016206755.1. GTDB lineage: Bacteria > Omnitrophota > Gorgyraeia > 1-14-0-20-64-10 > JACQQZ01 > JACQQZ01. Next base: position 8,903 of record JACQQZ010000090.1, on the reverse strand, counting down.
CCGCTAAAAAACCGGCGATTTGCCTGGAGCGCGAAGAACCTTCCAATCCATGAAGCAAGAGGACCAGCGGCGCCCCGGGCTCCCCCGCCAAATGATCCAGATCCAGAAAATCGCCGTCCGGAGTTTCCCAGCGCTCGCGATGCAAGACCACGGAAGGAACCGGCCGCAGCAACGATCCCCACAGAGTTTGCGCATGGGGGTTTGCGCACCACCATCCCGGCACAAAAGATACGCTCGATTCCGGAGGATTCAGCATCACTTTTTTAAAAAGGCCCGGCGCCCCCGCGAATGCGGCGGAAGACCTGCTGCAAGGTCAGAGGGGTGTGAGGCATCGGCAGGCGCGCAGTCATGCTTTTTTTCAAGTCCGCATGGAAGCGAAAATAGACCCCCAAATCAAACGGGTATGAACCTTGGTCTACCCCGACGAATGATTTCTTCTTCCGGGCGCAGTCGAGCATGGCGGCCCAGTCTTCAATGGAGGTTTGATCGATCCCTCTGATGGAGTTGGCGAAGAGTGTAATGTAAATTTCGTCGAAAGGACCGCGGTTTCGGATGTAGTTTTTCAACGCTTGGGCGGAACGCCCGGTGTTGAAAACTTTCCAAAACGGAATCGAGCCGGTGCGCAAAACCCACCAAGGGTCCAGCAGTAAAAAAGATTCCGCAAAAAGACGGCTGGACGGCATTCCGCGCTTTGCATACCACCAGCGATACAAGTCTGCAACCCAAGGACTGGGATCGGCAGGATCATCGTAGGCGATGCGCCGGATGCGGTATCCATTTTCTTTGGCAAAACGCTGGAGGTCCTTGAGAAACTCCGGCTCCAAACCCCACTCCGCTTCAGGCCGAACCGTATCCGGCTTTGGGGCCTGCCAGCGGGTTCGATCGGATTTATTCCGGCGCAAGTATTCACCGATGCGCCTGCTTCCGTTCAAATACTCTTCCGGCTCGAGTCCGCCATATCCCCCGACTTGAAAGAAGTGCCTCTCCCCGACCTGGGTCATCGGCCAGGAGTAATTGCACTCGGAAACCAGAATCGTACCCCCGGGCTCCAGGCGCCGTTTTAAAAAACGCTCGTAGGTTTCTCCCAAGCGCAGGCGCTTGACGCGAAAATACCCCATCTGCTGAACCATGAGCCGGTCTTGAATGGGGTCGTGCATCTGATTGATCTGTAAATCCGGGTTGAGCTTGAGAAAACGCCGGGCCGGCGCGCGAAAAGCTTCCATGTCTTGGATCAGCTCGTCCGGATGCAGCCGCCGCGGACGGCGCACGGGAACCAGGACTGTTTGCAAAAGCCAGGGGATTTTCATGGCGGCGCACAGATGGACCAGCGCCCCATTCGAAGAACCGACCATGACGGCCGGATATTTCCGGCGGGGGTACATGCCCACCACCCACCGCGAAATCCCTTCTGAGGTCAATTCCAGAATTTTGGAGGGAACCACGGCTTCCCGGCGGCCACCAAAGATGTAGACGTATTGCCGGAGCCGTTTCGGCGGGAAATTTGCCGCTTTGGCAAGCAGCTCGCTGGAAGGCACAAACCCCATTCCTGAGAGGTCCTTGCCGCGCAAATAGTGGGCCACCGCACGCAGCATGGTCGATGAAGAGTCGATTTTCGCGATGAATTGCTCCGCCGGCAACATATCCCTATTATAATAGACAATGGAACGCAATGCGGTGGCAGAGGTGGTTTCCTTGGAAATTCATCATTCGAAAGCTGGCCGTTTCCCAGGGGTTCCTGGACCCGGTCTTGCTGTTGGCCCGCTTGTCCCGTTTTGGACAACCCTCTGAGGTTGCAGCCCCGGCAGAGCTGCTGCGCGCCGCGTCGGTTTTACATGCGCGGGGTTTGATCAACAGCCAGGTCATTCAATACAATCTCGATTGGGTTTGGCCGTATTGGATTGTGCGCCAATTCGATCCGAAAGACCATTCATTTATCCCCCGGGCATTCTCCCTGACCCACATCAATTTGACCCACCGCAACTGGACCGCCGTCGGATTGCCGGACTTGGCGGAGTTCCCCATTGTGGATCCGCGCGGTTTGCTGACGCCGGTCTACGATGGCTGGTCTCTCGACGGCTGGATCATCCGTGAAGGGCAATCCCCGCTGATCCCGGCGCGCAGCAGAGAGTGCGTGCAAAAATTAAGAATGAAAGAAGGGCTGTCCATTTGGACGTCGACAGAATCAAAAGAGCTTCGGCTGGAAGTCGCCGTCCAAATGATCTCGAAAGAAAAATCCGCCGCCTGTCAAATGAAGCTCAAGGGCTCCGCCAAAACCGGCGCGCAATTGGTCGTTTCGTTGAGGCCCTACAATCCGGAAGGGGTGAGCTTCGTTCATCAAATCAAGCTGATTCAAGACGCCCCGGGTTGCCCCGGTTGGGAGATCAACGGAAAAGAAAAAGTCTTTTTTGAAGAAAAACCGGACTCGATGCGTTTTTCAAGATTTCAAATCGGCGATGTTTATCGGCGATTGGAAGAGCCGGAGGCGGAAGAAGCGGTGATGGATTGTCCGGTCGGAATGGCCACGGCGGCGGCGCTCTTTAAAATTCCGGCGGGCCAAACCCGGGAAGTGACCGTCCATATTCCTTTTGCAAAAACAGCGGAGCCGGGCCGGTGGGATTCGGCGATCTCGGGGACCTGTTCCCTCCAAATCCCCAACCCGCGATGGCAATTTTTATACGACGCCGCCGTTCGCTCATTGGTGCTCCATGCCCCCGGAGACATCTACCCCGGCCCCTACACCTACAAACGGTTTTGGTTTCGAGACGCCGCATTCATCATGCATGCGTTGCTCTGTCTGGGCCTGGGAAAACGGGCTGAAAAAGTCATCGATCTATTTCCAAAACGCCAAACTCCCGCCGGATATTTTCTCTCGCAGGAAGGAGAGTGGGATTCCAACGGGGAAGCATTGTGGGCCATGGAACGCTTCTGCGCCATCATGGGCCATCCGCCCAAATTGAAATGGAAAGAGATGATTTTCCGCGCAGCCGGGTGGATTCGGCGCAAACGCCTCCCCGCCGCCCCGCCAACACCCCACGCAGGGTTGTTTCCAGCGGGATACAGCGCAGAGCATTTGGGACCCAGCGATTACTACTACTGGGATGATTTTTGGGGAGCGGCCGGACTGCAGGCCGCATCCGAATTGGTGAGGGGCTACGGCGATCTCCGGTTGGCGCAGGATCTGCTGAACGATGGCAACGGCTTCCTTCAATGCATTGACCGGAGCTTGTCGACCGTCACCCAGCGGTTTAAAACAATCGCCATGCCGGCCTCTCCCTATCGCCGGCTCGATCCGGGGGCGATCGGGTCCATCGCAGGGGGGTATCCTCTCAAAGTGCTTGGGCCTGACGATCCTCGCCTGAGAGCCACCGTCGAGTATCTTTTGAAGCATTGTTTCTTTCGCGGCGGATTTTTCCAAGACATGAGCCATTCCGGGATTAACCCGTACCTCACTTTGGATGTCGCCCAAGTTTTGCTGCGCCAGGCAGACCCCCGCTGTGCCGAACTCATTCAAAGCGTGGCCGATCTGGCCAGCCCTACCGGACAGTGGCCGGAAGCGGTGCATCCCTGGACAAAGGGGGGCTGCATGGGGGACGGTCAGCACATCTGGGCCGCTGCGGAATGGATTTTGATGTTGCGCAATTGTTTTGTGCGCGAAGAGGCCGGGCGTTTGATTCTGGGCAGCGGACTGTTGCCGGAGTGGCTGATTCAAGAAAAACCGCTGTTTTTCGGCCCTGCCCCGACGGAGTTCGGCGTGATTTCAGTGACGATCAAGCCGCATCGCGATGGACCGATTGTCAGTTGGACCGCCCAATGGCATCGCCCCCCGCCCTTTTTAGAAATCCGGATTCCGGGTTTTCACCCGATCACAGAAGACGCGGCTGAAGGAACCGTTCGCTTAAAACCGGTGGAGGGTCCGGCTCTTTAAGCAACGACGACCGTCTTGATGTTCACAAATTCCCGAATTCCAAAAACAGACAGCTCCCTGCCGTATCCGGAATCTTTGATTCCGCCAAAAGGAAGGCGCGGGTCCGATTGTACGTGCGCATTCACAAAACAAGAGCCGGCTTCCAAATCTTCGACGGCCATTTGCTCGCCTCGCTTCCGATCGGCGGTGAAAATGGCGGCGCCCAAACCAAACGGCGACCGATTGGCCACGTCAACGGCCTGTGCGGCATCCTCCACGGGGATGATCGCAGCGACCGGCCCAAAAATTTCCTCTTCGTAGGCCGGGCTGCCTTCGGGAACATCCGTCAGAACGGTGGGCGGATAATAGGCCCCCTTGAGCGGCGGGATGCGCCCTCCCAAAAGAAGACCGGCCCCCTGATGAATTGTTTCTTGCACCTGGGCATGCAGCTGATCGCGCAGATCCAATCGAGCCAGAGGCCCCACCGTGACCCCTTCTTCAAAAGGATCTCCCATTTTCTGGGCCTCCATATTTTGGACAAAAAGTTTTTCGAATTCATTCCTCACCGCCCGGACAACGATAAACCGCTTGGCCGCAATGCAACTTTGCCCTGAATTGATCATCCGGGAGACGGCACACGCCTGCGCTGCCGATTTCAAGTCTGCATCTTCCAAAATAATGTACGGATCGCTGCCGCCCAATTCGAGGACCGTTTTTTTCAAATAACTCCCTGCCTGGCTCGCAACATCCATGCCTGCGCCGCTGCTGCCGGTCAACGTCACGCCGCGAATCAGGGGGTGTTCAATCAGCGATCCTACGCGATTGGATTCCACCAGGGCCGCTTGAAATACCCCTTCCGGAAAACCGGCGCGCTGAAACAAGCTTTCGATTTCCAGGGCGCACCCGGAGACGTTCGAGGCGTGTTTTAAGATCACGGCATTGCCCGCCGCCAAAGCGGGAACGGCGGCCCGAAACGCCTGCCAGAAAGGAAAATTCCACGGCATGATCGCCAACACCACCCCCAGCGCCTGAAATACCACGTAGCTTTTGGACGCTTCCGTTTTCACCTGTTCCGGGGCGAGGAATTGAGCGGCGTTGTCTGCAGTGTAGCCGCAGGCCCAAGCGCATTTTTCGATTTCGGCCCGGCCTTGCGCCAGCGGTTTCCCCATTTCTCGCGCCATCAATTCCGCATACGAATCTTTTTGCCGGCGCAAAAACGCCGCCGCTTGAGCGATCATCTTGCAGCGCTGGGAAACAGGCGTTCGAGACCACGCGGTAAAAGCCTTGTGGCCGCGAAGAATCATCGCTTCGATTTCCCGAGGGGTATGCTCCGGGTAGCTGCGGATTCTCTCGCCGGTGGCAGGATTGACGGAAGCCAGGGCGGATTGAATTAAAGGGGGCATACCAAATGCCCCAATTGTTCGATCAGGTGGCCCTGTTCCTGGTAGTCGATTGGAACATCAATCACGGTGGGAACTTTTTGACGAAGGGCCTCCTGGAGGACTTTCTTCAAATCCGCCGCCGCCTCGATGCGGTAACCTTTTGCGCCGAACGATTCGGCGAATTTCACCCAATCCGGATTTCCCAGAGAAACCCCCGCCGCGCGGTGGAATCTGGCCTCTTGCTTCCAGCGAATCAGCCCGTAGCCGTTGTCGTTGAAAATAAGAACCGCGGGGTGGAGTTTTAGCCGGACGGCGGTTTCCATCTCCTGGCTGTTCATGAGAAATCCTCCGTCGCCGCACGCCGCCACAACGTGACGGTCCGGATAGGCAAGCCCGGCGGCAATCGCCCCCGGAAAGGCAATCCCCATCGCTGCAAACCCGTTGGAAATGATGACGGTATTCGGTTCCGAGGCCAAATACATCCGGGCGATCCAAAGCTTGTGGGCCCCGACGTCGCTGATGACCAAATCTTTTCGGCCCAGGACTGAATGCAAATCGTGAAGAACTCTCTGCGGCTTTAAGGGAAACGACTCATCCTGATTCAAGCGTTTCAAATCCCCCAGGATATACTGGCGCAACATCTGAGGAATGGCGGAATGTTTTTTTTCTTGAATAAGAGGGGGAACCAGCGGGCGCAACAATTCCAAAGTTTCCCGGATGTCCGCCACGATTTCCACCGCCGGCGTATAGGCGGCGTCCACTTCGCCGGCCGTAAAATCGATGTGGATGATTTTTTTATTCTGCTGGGGATTCCAAAAATGAGGGGCGTATTCGGCGAAATCGTAGCCGACCGCAATCACCAGGTCCGCCCGATCAAACCCGCAATTGACGTAGTCGTGCGCCTGCAACCCGATGGATAAAAGAGAAAGCTCATCCTCCCAAGGCACGACACCCTTTCCCATAAAAGTATTGGCTACAGGAATGCCGGCGGCCTTGGAGAATTTCCGCAGCTCTTCGGAAGCGCCGCCGCGGATGACGCCGTTTCCAGCCAAAATAATCGGCTGCCCGGAAGAGGCGATCATCTCCGCCGCCGCTTGAAGAGACGGCCGGTCCGGAGAAGGACGGCGTGTTTTCATCGGCACAAGGGGCTCTCCCTTTGCTTCGCATCCGGCAACATCCTCCGGCAGCTCCAGATGGCAAGGACCCGGCTTTTCCGCTTGGGAAATTTTAAACGCCTTTCGAACGACCTCTGTCACAACGGAGGGATGGCGAATCGAGGCATTCCACTTGGTCACCGAACGAAACATGCCCAACAGATCAATGGCCTGATGCGATTCCTTGTGCACCGTTTCCATTCCGGATTGAGCGGTGATGGCCACCATCGGAACGCGGTCTAAAAAAGCATCGGCCACCCCGGTGACGAGGTTGGTCGCTCCAGGCCCCAACGTGCTCGAACAAACCCCTGCCTTTCCGGTCAAGCGGCCATAAACATCCGCCATAAAAGCCGCGCCTTGCTCATGGCGGGTCGAGATGAAGCGGATGGAACTTTCCGACAGGGCATCCAAAAACGCCAGATTCTCCTCTCCGGGCAACCCGAAAACATACTCCACCCCTTCCCGTTCAAGGCATCGCACAAATAATTCTGCTGCGTTCACCGGATCAGTCCCGCAATTCCAATCAGGATCAGGTAAATGGCGTTTTCTCCTTCTCGCTTCATTCTACGATCAACATTTCGACGACACTGTAACCCCGCACGATGACACCGAGATGAATTTGGCATGAAAGAATTGTCATCTAAGGTTCATGGGCGGAACGCATTCACGATCTGAGAGAAATCCCCCGCCTCCGCGGCCGCTTGCGCGCGCCTTGCATCCGGCCCCTTTTTGAGCCTCCTGTCCCAATGCGGTTTTTCAGCAGACTGCTAGACAGGCCGCTTAAGACGACGCGGCGTGTGTCCTGGCGTCTTTGGAATAGAACAAAGGGGACTTTCGTCTTTTAAGCAGAATGAGGAAGCCGTACAACGCTGTGACCGACAGCTCAAGTCGTGCGGTCTGATAAAAAAGGGGCTGGGTGGCATCCCAGCCGTACAGAAAAAAAGCCCTCCAGCATGGCAATGCAACCAGCATGGCCATCACCCAAGCAATCGTGCTCAAGTCCTGCTTGAACGGCCGCCGCCAATTGAACCGCACGCCGTCAAACGCTTCGCGGAATCCGCGAAACGAGGGCAAGAACCGGGGGACATGGGCGGCGTAAGTTTCGTAATCGCTTCCAAATTTGCTCCGGAGAAAATTTTCCTCGGCGGTGATGATCGCCTGATAAACGAAGCAAAAGAACGGGATGACCGTCCAATAAGCCAGCGGCGCCCCGCTGGCCATGACGATTCCGATGACGATGAGGAGATTGCCGGCGTACATCGGATTGCGCGTTAAGCCGTAGACCCCTTTTTGCACCAGGGAGCTTGCGTAAACACGCCCTTTCTTGCCCCCGCGCTCGATGTATTCAAAGCCAATGGTCGCCAGCCGTACAAGCTCGCCTGCCAGCGCCACCCAGAATCCCACCGTGGCCAAAAATCGATCCGCCTGAAGATTCAGCAGAATGCGGGGACGCATCGTGAACACCAGCAGCAGCAAAACCACAGGGAAAATTCCGTTGCGGTATTTGAAGAAGAAGTTTCCGACGGCCACGTTGGCTTGATGCATCCCATTCTTCATTTGATCGCGATGATCCCGCAAAAGTTGTACCATTTAAAGAAGACATCGCACTGGGAAAATCCGCCGTTGATGAGAACCTCGCGATTTTCTTCGACGCGATAAGGAATCAGAATGTTCTCGAGCGCTTCCCTCTTCTGGCTGATTTCCATTCTGCTGTAACCTTGCCGCTTTTTAAACGCGTGGTAATAATTGATGAAGAGGCGATTGAGGGTTGAATCCTTGCTGAGAACCTTCTCAATTAAAATCAAACAGCCGTCTCTATTCATTCCACGCGCAACGTTTTCAATCAGGCGATGCCGGTAAAGAGGCCGGACAAACTGGAGAGTCAAGTTCATGATCACCAGGGAGGCGTTCTCGATTCGAACCGGCTTGTTGAGATCCGCCCGGATCAGCTCGCAGGGACGTTTGACGCGGTATTTCTTCAGCTTTTCGCGGCCTTTCCGAAGCATCTCCGCCGAAGAATCGACGCCGATGAAACGCACGTTTTTCGGAACGACCCGGTCGATGGCCAGAAAAGTGGCGCAGGTCGAGCAGCCCAGATCGTAAACATTCGTGCCTTCTGCGGCAAAATCGCATGCAATCTCGCCGATCATCCGCTGAATTTCGGCATAAAAAGGAACGGACCGGTCCAGCATGTCGTCAAAAACTGCGGCCGTCCGCTTCCCAAAATTAAAATCTTCGACGCGGCGTTGTTTGGCTGAGAAAATCTTGTCCTTAACCACAACGTAGAATTTACCTCTTTCCATCGGTTGCGCCAATTAAAATCGACGGAGGAACGGAGGAGGAGGAACGGAGGCGTTACTGTGGGTGCCGGGCTAGAAGTGCGCCTCCAGAAGGCCAGTGTCTCATACATATTGGCAGAGTGGGGTTGCGTTGATGTTGGTAAGGGGGGGTTGGGGTCAGGGG
>JACQQZ010000094.1 GCA_016206755.1 Candidatus Omnitrophota bacterium | reverse complement strand
CGTTGCGGCATGTTCTACGTCAATCAGCGCTGGCTGGGCGGGATGCTGACCAACTTCGCCACCATCCGAAAATCGATCGCGCGCCTGAAAGAGATCCGCGAAATGAGAACTTCCGGCGCGATGGACCTTCGGCCAAAGCATGAAGTCGCCGCCCTGGAGAAAGAACTCGCGAAGCTGGAGCATTCCCTCAACGGCATCATTGAGATGGAGCGTTTGCCGCGCGCCGTGGTGGTGGTTGATTCCAAGCGCGAAGAAACCGCCGTCAAAGAAGCCAACCGCCTGAGCATTCCCGTTGTCGGCCTGGTCGATACCAACTGCGATCCGGACAGGATCAGCTATGTGATTCCCGGAAATGACGACGCCATTCGCTCGATCAAATTGATACTGTCGGCTTTGACGGACGCCATCCTCGCGGGACAAAAAGAATTGATGGTCGGCCTTGCTGCCGAAGCAGCCGAAGCCGCCCAAGCCCAAGATAGAGCAACGGCTCTTTTGCCGGAAGTCTCAACGGAAGCCGTTTTGGGAGAAGAAGAGGTGGTGGAGCCGGGCGCAACTTTGGAAGCCAAGGTTGAGCCGCCGACCACCAAAAAGAAGCGCATTCCCAAAGCGCGGCCTGTCCCCAAAGATAAAGAAAAAGAACCGGGGCAAACGTGAGTCCCATGGCAACCATCGATGCGGGTGTGGTCAAGATGCTGCGCGAGCAGACAGGGGCAGGGGTGATGGATTGCAAGCAGGCGTTGGAGCGGGCCAACGGAGACAAAGACGAAGCCCTCAAGCTCTTGAAAGCCCGGGGCGCGGCCATTGCCGCCAAGAAAGCGGATCGTGTCGCCAAAGAAGGCGTGGTCGGCGCTTACATCCACAGCAACAGAATCGGCGTCTTGATCGAAGTCAACTGCGAGACCGACTTCGTGGGCCGCAACGAGCAATTTCAAGCTTTTGTGCACGACCTGGGGCTTCAGATTGCAGCCATGAATCCCAAGTATATTTCCCAAGAAGATGTTCCTTCCGAATGGGTGGGGCAGGAGATCCATCAGCTGCAGGAGATGCTTGTCGATGCACAAGGCGATCAATTTGTCAGCGCCCAGAAGTCGCACATGGAGAAATTTTATCAGCGGCTCTGCCTGCTCAATCAAGTTTTCGTCAAAGACAATTCAAAGACCATTCAAGACTTGTTGACGGAGCTGATTGCTTCCACCGGTGAAAACATCGTGATCCGCCGTTTTGTCCGTTATCAGCTCGGAGAAAACATTTAGTTTCAAATCAACCTCGGGTTGGAGGGAGCAGGTCTTGACTGCAAAGTCAGCCCAAAAACCGGTCTATCAGCGCATCCTCTTAAAGCTCGGCGGTGAATCTTTGGCCGGCAAAGACGGCCGGGGCGTTGACCCGGACGTCACCTCTCCGATTGCGGCACAAATCAAAGAGCTCTATCATCTGGGCGTCCAAATCGGCATCGTCATCGGCGGCGGCAACATCTTTCGGGGAACCGGCAGCACCGCGGATCTTCGAGGCATTGACCGCACCACGGCCGACTACATGGGGATGCTGGCGACCATCATCAATGCCTTGGCGCTTCAAGATGCCCTGGAAAAACAAGGCGTCTATACGCGCGTGCAAAGCGCCATCCAAATGGCCTCCGTCGCCGAACCGTACATCCGCCGCCGCGCCATCCGCCACCTTGAAAAAGGGCGGGTCGTGATTTTTGCCGCAGGGACCGGCAATCCCTACTTTTCCACGGACACCGCAGCCGCATTGCGCGCCATTGAAATCGGCGCGGACGTTATCCTCAAGGCCACCAAAGTGGACGGCGTTTACTCGGCCGACCCGCACAAGGACAAGCAGGCCACGCGATTCGAGAAGCTGCAGTACATCGACGTTCTCAACAAAGGATTGAAAGTGATGGACTCCACCGCCGTCAGTCTTTGTATGGACAACCATTTGCCGATCCTCGTGTTTGATCTCTCCCGGCCCGGCAACATCAAGCGCGCCGTCTTGGGAGAAAAGATCGGAACCACTGTGAGCTGATCATGACAACGGTTACTTCGGTTCCTGCCGTTTTGAAAGATGTGGATGACAAGATGAAGAAGGCGCAGGAAGTGATGGCCCGCGACTTCGGAGCCATCCGCACCGGCCGCGCTTCGACGGCCCTGCTGGAAGGGGTCAAGGTGGACGGCTACGGTTCCCAGATGCCCTTGAAGCAATTGGCTTCTATTTCCACTCCGGATGCCAAGTTGATCGTCGTGCAGCCCTGGGACGCCGGTTTGCTGACGGCCATCGAGAAAGCCATCCGGGCCGCTGAGTTGGGTGTCAACCCCGTCATCGACAAAAAGATCATCCGGGTTCCGATTCCTCCTCTGTCGACGGAACGCCGCGAAGAATTTGTCAAGCTCGCCCACAGGCAAGCCGAAACTTGCCGCGTATCGGTTCGCAATGCCCGCCACGGGGCGCGCGAAGCCATCGAGAAACTCTTCAAGGACAAGACCATCGCCGAGGATGACAAATTCAAGGCGCAGGATGATTTGGAGAAGCTGACCCAGAAGGCGATCGCTCAAACGGACACCCTTCTGAAGGCCAAGGAAGCCGAAATCCGCGCCGTATGACGTCGGTCCCATGACGGCCCACCGAAAAATCTTTTTGGGGCTTGCCGCATCCGCCTTGGTCCTGTTTGGGACCGCCGTCACTTTTCCATTTGTCTGGGATGACGAAGCGGTGGTGCTCACAAACCCGGCTGTTCAGAGCCGAAATCCGCTGAGAGTATTTTCCGGCAGCTATTTTCCCAAAGAGCCCGGATGGGATCAGCAGTACATTCGTTACCGGCCGCTCGCCTCCTTGAGTTTTTGGTTGGATCATCGGCTGTGGGGAAACCGGCCCGGCGGTTTTCATGCAACGGGTGTTTTTCTGCATGGAGTCGTTGCCTGTCTTTTGTATGGATTGGCGTGGGGATTGACTTCCAATCTGTGGGCGAGCGGATTGGCGGCATTTTTCTTTTTAATTCACCCGGCTCAGCCCCAGGCGGTGACGTTTATCGCCAGTCGCGGGGATCTGGTCGCCGCGGTTTTTGTGCTCCTCTTTTTTTGGGCTCATCGCCGGTTCCTTCGCCGGGAGGATGCCTCGATGATACCGGTGATTCCGGTGTGGACAGTTTACCTGGCCGCGATTCTCTCCAAGGAAGTGACCTTTATTCTTCCGGCTGTCTTGTTGGGCCATGACCGGCTTTATTTTTCTGAACGGACCCGGAAACAGCATCATCGGCGTTTGTGGATTGAGCGGGTGGGGCTCGGAGTCGTTTTTCTGGCCTACTTGGGATTACGCTCCTTGATCTCTCCTTTGGGGAACATGCAGTGGGTCAGTACGATCCGGGGAGGTTCCTGGGTTTTGGGGCAGAGCGTTTCTTCCCATCTGGTTTGGCTGGCGGCCCCTCTTGAAAGACGTTTTCCGGAGATGTTTGTTGGGCAGGATCCTTGGGGGTGGGGTGTTTTGGCGGCTGCGGCGGCCGGCGCGACATTTCTTGTCTGCTGGAAACGAATGGCCCGCGGAGGGTTGGGGGCGGTCGCCGCATTCGGGGTCTGGTGGGGGGGTCTTGCTCTCGTGCCTGTTTCAAATGTTCCGCTCGTTGCGGCCCCGCCCTTTGCTCCCAACTATTTGTACCTGCCGTTGATCGGATTTTCTGTGGCGTTGGGCGCGGTTTTTGCCTGGGGGATATCAAGGAAGGAAAATATGGCTCGCTGGGTATTTTTTTCCGGGGCATTTGCCCTTGCTATTTTCTGGATTCCCCAGACGTATGCCATTCACCGGTATTGGGGAGATCCCCTTCAGATTGCAAAGCAAAATATCGACTCCGGAATTCCGGTCAAGACAGGGTACTGCCACGACTTGGTGGCCCAGGATGAGCTCCAAAAAGGCCATTTTGAATCGGCCTTGAAATTGGCTCAAACCGCTGTTCGGATTGAGCCCGGCCAAGCGGATTACCACGTCAATCTTGGCTTGGCGCTTCAGAGTTTGAGTCGAACTCAAGAGGCCCAGGCGGAGTACGAACGCGCAATCCAGATCGATTCGAAGTCCGCCCGGGCCTACAGCAATCTCTCCTCCATCTTTTTGATTCGTTCCGAGAACAGCAGGGCTGTGGAGCTCGCGCGGAGGGCTGTAGCGCTTGAACCGGGATTGGCCCAGGCCCATGCGAATTTGGCGGAGAGTTATTGGAGGATGGGCCGCCGGCTGGAAGCGATGGAGCAGTGGGAAATGGCCTCCGGGTTCGCCGGCCGGGACGATCTCGACGTGAAGATGAGCTATGCCCAGCGGTTGACGGAGTACGGACAACAGGACCAAGCTGTGGCGGTTTATCGAAACATCGTGCGCCACCACCCGCTGCATCAAAAAGCGTATTTGGGATTGGCGGTGGCGCTTGCGCAAAAACAAGCGTGGGAGGAAGCTCTGCAAGCCCATCGCAAAGCGCTGGAGCTTGCTCCGGCGGATACGGATTCCTCCGTCGCTTACGGTGTCACGCTGGCGAGAATGAAACGCTATGCTGAAGCCATCGTCGTGTGGCAGAAGGCGTTGGCACTGGACCCAACCCGCGAAGATTTGAAACAATATCTTCAGCGGGCGGCAGAACTCAAACAACGGCAATCTTAGGTGCGCGCCGGTAGCTCAGTCGGTAGAGCAGCGGCCTTTT
>JACQQZ010000082.1 GCA_016206755.1 Candidatus Omnitrophota bacterium | reverse complement strand
CGCGAATGTCGTAGCCGTAGCTGGAAACGCCGAAGCTGACCTTGCCCTCGGACGCCTGGCGCTCGACGAACGGCTCGATCATTTTGTTTTCTTTGGCCTGACGCGTAATCCAACGATCCGATTTAATGGACATGCTGATCGTCTTTTCGTTTCTGATTGTAGTTCTTGGTTTTTTCTTTCCGCTCGAAACATTCCGGACAGTTGTAGACGGCTTTCGAAGCCAGCTTGTTGTAGCCGGTAAAAATCACCACCCGGCTGACCTCCGGAACCTCCCGACCGCATGTATCACAACGCATGATGCGCCTTTATTCCCGAACGTTCATGAGCCCTGCAATGACCGCGACCACCCCGCCCATCAGCAGGACGATCGGGCCGACGCCTTTCAAAACCCAAATAAAAGAACCCCACCACCGGCTCAGCCCCAGGATTCCGAGAAGAATGGCGGCCAGTCCCGCCGCCACACACAGTCCCCGCCCCATCAAGCAGCGCCTTTGGACAATGCCTGATTGACCATTTGGCTGACCCATTTTCCGTCGGCCTGTCCGGCGGCGCGTTCCATCACCATCCTCATCACTTTGCCCATGTCCTTCGGGCCCGCAGCGCCGCTGGCGGCAACGGATTCTTCAACGATGGCGCGCAACGCTTCCTCGGTCATCTGCGGGGGGAGATAGGCCTCCAAGAGGGTGAGCTCTTTCGATTCTTTGTCGACCAAATCCTGCCGCTTGCCGGCCTGAAAAGCTTCCAGTGATTCCTTACGCTGTTTGATTTGCCGGCGGACGACCTCCATCGCCTGGGGATCTTTGAGCTTTTCCTGGCGCGTATCAATGGCCGTCTTGATCAGATCGGCCTTGAGCATTCTCAGCGCCGAAACTTTATCGGCGGCAGAGGCGAGCATCGCTGCCTTCAAATCTGCATCCACGCGATCGACAAGATCCATCAAACACCTCTCTTTCATCAACTGGAAATCGGTGTCAGACACCCAATTCGGTGTCAGACACCCAACGCCGGGGACGGGCAAACCAAGCCAGCCCCATCGACAACACGTAAAGACCCAAAAGAAAACCGGCCAGCAAACTTTGCGTAAAAATATCAGGGGTCGGTGTGGCAATGGCTGCCATGACAAAGCTGCCCAGGACGGCCCCCTTCCAATGATAGATCAAGAATCCCGGAGTCACGATTCCCAATCGCGCCAGGGCTGCAATGACCAAAGGCGTCTGCGCCAGAAATCCGCAGGCGAAAGCCAATGACCCCACGAATCCCAAATAGCGCCCAATGGAAATCATCGGAATCATGTTGGGGCCGGCGAATCCCAGAAAGAACCGGACAGAAACAGGAACCCATTGAGTCAACGCCAGCCAAGCGCCCGCAACAAACAGCAGGATGGAAAAGGGCAAGAGTCGGCCGACGGCTTGACGCTCGCGGGGCGTCAGGGCAATCGCGATAAATTCCCACGCCTGCCAGAGAAGAACGGGGGAAGCCAAGATAAGACCCCCCAAAAATGCGAGCTTGAGCTGGGCCATGAACGGTTCCGTCAGCGTCGTAAAGCTCACCTGGCCGACCGGAACCAGCAACCAATTCATCACCTCATCGCGCTTCAACCACACAAAAGTCCCGGCAGCAAGCAGCCAGACAAAGCAGGTCCACAATCGCCGGCGCAGCTCTTCCAGGTGTTCCAGAAGAGGGCGCCGCGCGTCGGACGTCATTCTTTCTTCTTGCCGGATCCGCCGGATCCGTCGTCGTCTTTCATGGCCCGCTTGAATTCTCGAATGGCTTTGCCCATCGAGCGGGCAATCTCCGGCAGGCGTCCGGCGCCGAACAGCAGCAGGGCAATCAGCAGAATGAGCAGAAGCTCTGGAACCCCTAAATTAAACATATCTTCAAATCTCCTGGGTGGATTGGTCCGCCGGAGTCAAGCTCACCAGATATTCTACGAGTTGATCCAATTCTTCCGGAGAAATTTTCTCTTTCCACGCCGGCATCCACAACGGAGGCGTGGGGCCTCTGGGCTCCAACTTGGTCGGATAACGTCCTTCACGAATCAAATTCTTAAGCTGGTCCTTCGTGAAACCTTTGGCCGCATAGGTCAACGGGGGGACTTCTCCGCCGGTCACGGCGTTGTAATTCTGAACGCCTCCCCGCCCCTGAAATCCGTGGCAGGCGGTGCAGCCGTATTTCTGAAAGACGGCGCGGCCGGCTTCCACGGCATCGGCATACCTGGGCGTTTCTTTCGGTTTGCCCGGCGCATGAAACTGCGGGGGAATTTTTTCGTGCGAGAACCCAAGCACCAGCGCGGTGAGCATGGTGGCCTCTTCGTCGCTCAAGTGATAGTTGGGCATGGCCGTGGGCGGCACGTTGTTTTTCAAGTCTCCAGGAACCGCCGCCTGCGGATTTTTAAAGTGGGCGTAGACCCACTGATAACGCGCGCGGCCCTCGACGTACCGGAAATCAAATTCGTCCAGCGGCTTGTGGCCGGTGTCGGAAAGCTCCGGTGAAACCGGCCCGCCCCAACCGTTCAAAGTGTGGCACCCGATACAACCGGCCTTGTCAAACAACCGCTTGGCTTGAACGATGCGCTGGGCCCCTTTCAGCCCTTCTAGATTGTCATGGCAGCGCAGGCAAGATCCGACCACCATGTCGTTGGGCAGAACCGGCTCTTCCCAATGCTTGACCGGTCCATGGGCATGCTCCTTGCTGACCGCCATTCCCTGCCCGCCATGGCAAACGGTGCATCCAAACTGCTCGAAAGGATGGGTCTGGAAATCGGGGTGCGTCTTAAACGGCTGCGGGGCGTCCGCCATCTTCGGATTGTCCACCCCCAAGTGGCACGTCGTGCAGCGATCGGTGCGTCCGAACTCCGGCAGATGGATCTGCTTGATTTCCAGCGGGGCGGCAGCCAATTTGGGATTGCCCGTTTTCTGCGCCAACAATTTGTTGTATTGCTTTTGGTACGGTCCCCACTCCGGATTGAGCTCCCGCCAAGTGGCCACCCCCAGCAACAAAACAAGCCCTGCGCTGGTTGCGAAGAACAACTGGACAAGTATTTTTCGAGAGCTCATCTATATGTTGAGGTTAAGCCCGGGGAATGAAACGATGTACTTTACTCTCAGGGTCAAACGCAGGATGATTTTCAGGATGACGAAGAACGTCCCGGCTGTGAGCATCATGGCAATCATGTAGCGAACGTGGCCCACAGAGCTGTAGAACGGTTTCCAGATGCGCTTGGGAATTTCCGCGAACGCGCCGAAGAACAGCAAGATGAGCGGAATCCCGACCCAGTTGGGTAAATTCGACATCGCCGTCTGCGACGTCGCGCGATGAATGTCCCATGGCTGCCCCGGCCAATACCATTCCCATCCCGGGCCGCGCAAATAATAACCGATGAGAATCAACGTAAACCACATCCCCAATCCCAAGCTGAACATGCTGAAGGCAAACTTGCGGTCTTTGACGTTGTAATATCCGGCGCCCTTGGGATTGGTGTCAATATAAGGAAGACACATGAGCCCGATGAGAATGGCGGTCGGCAGCACGACGCCGGCAATCCAAGGATCGAAGTAAACCAGGAGCTCCTGCAAGCCGACAAAGTACCAAGGCGCTTTTGAGGGATTGGGCGTTTTGTTCGGATTGGCCACTTCTTCCAGCGGGGCGTTGGCCAACAACGACCATCCAAAAAGAACGACAGTCGCCACGAGAATGGCGACGAACTCTCGGGCAATGACGTGCGGCCATACGAATATCTTTTCTTCCAGCACATGCCGGTGCGTCCGAATCCATTCCTCAACGCCCAAGCCCTTCTTGCGTTCCTCTCTGGGCGGCAGCGGGACGGCGGAGAAATCATCTTTGCGCACGCGCCAGAAGTGGATGCTCAAGAAGACGGCGAAGACGAAAGGCAGCACCACGCAGTGCAGCACGTAAAATCGCAAGAGCGCCGTCTGCCCGACCGACTTCGCGCCCAGCAGCATGAATCGGGCGTCGTTGCCCGGACCCAAAATGGCCAGGGGGCCTTCCGATCCAAGAAGCGGCGTGGCCGCGGCCATGTTCGTG
>JACQQZ010000086.1 GCA_016206755.1 Candidatus Omnitrophota bacterium | reverse complement strand
TCTCATATCAGTCCTGAGCTGTTCGAGGGGGCGGACGGACTGGCTTCCGGAACGCTTGCTTTCGCGGGATTTTCAGACGGAAATTTCCAATTGAGCTTCCATTTCAAAACTCAAGAACCGGGAGGAAAAGTCCAGGCCCCTTTCTTCCAAACTTTTCTGCCTTACCTGCCCAACATGGAAGGGGTCAGGATGTTGCGCAGCGATGTCGCCCAAGGGAAAGCGGTGCGATTTAAAAGCGCCCTCATACGGTTGGACACCACCCGTCCCGGAGAATTGAAAGCTCTTCTCCTGATGACGCTTCCAGAGTATACTGTAGATTTGAACGTGGATTTCACCATTCGCCTCGGCCATGAGACGGCTTTCTCGCAAATCGTCCAACTGTGGAAACGGCTCAAAACGAGTGCTCCGTAACTCGAAACTATGAGCGCCTTTCAGAACCTCGCGTGGATTGTCGGCCTGATTTTGCTCACAGGTTGCACGGTCAAAGCTGTTGGAGACCCCAACCGGCCCATCAACATCCCAGCCCACATCACGGTGGATGTGAAAGGCCTTGTAAAAACAGCAACCCGCATCGAAGATTTGGTCAGTGAAGGAAAGAAACCGTGAAGAAACCGAATGCGCCTGCGGTCATTGCTTCTGCGTTCGCCCTGTGGGTCCAGATGATCGGTTCCCCCCTCTGGGCCGCGACTTATGATTTAAGGGAATATACTCCGGAAGTCCAAGCCGCTATTTCCGGCCGGCAAGCGCGTTATCAACAGTTGGCTTCCGCCAAGGCCCAAGGATCGGTGGGAGAAAATAAGGACGGCGGGGTCACGCAGCTGGGAGGCGGGCCGGACGTGACAGCGTGGGTGGCTTCGGAAAATCAAGACCGTAGGGTGATCTACAAAGCCATCGTCCAACAAAACAACTTGCCTGCGGATGCCCTGCCCACCGTTGAGCAGGTTTTTGCCGAAGTTCAGCGCAACAAAGCAGCCCCCGGAGATTCCATCCAGCTCCCTTCAGGAGAATGGGTGAAAAAATGATGCCCGGCAAACCCCCCCGGAAAAAGGTGCCGGTTCAGCTGGCCGTCGTCGATCAGCGCGGATGCACCGGATGCGAAGCGTGTCTGACGGTCTGCCCCGTGGACTGCATTGAAATCGTGCCGGGCACGGAACATCACGGTGTGAATAAAGTTGTCGAGATCGATTTGGAACGTTGCATCGGTTGCACGCAGTGCGTTAAAATCTGTCCTTGGGACACCATCCGAATGTATCCGACATCCGAAGGCATGAGAGTTGCACCCCTTCAAACAATGCGCGCAATTGTCCCCGGACAAAGCGCCCAAGCGCAAGCCCAGGAGGCCGCATAATGTCGCACTGGAAAATTTTTGGATTCATCCTGCTGATCGCATTGGCAGTTGCACCTTTTGCATACTCGGAGGCAAAAAATCCCGTGGTCACCATTGAAACGAACAAAGGAACCATCGTTGTCGGGCTCTTCCAAGACAAAGCTCCAAAAACAGTTGAAAATTTCCTTACTCTGACGAAAAAAGGATTCTACAACGGGATCATTTTTCACCGGGTGATTCCAGGGTTCATGATCCAAACAGGAGATCCGACGGGAACCGGCATGGGCGGACCCGGCTACAAGTTTGAAGATGAATTCTCGCCGGCCCTCAAGCATGAGGGGCCCGGGGTTCTCTCCATGGCCAACTCAGGCCCCAACACCAACGGAAGCCAGTTTTTCATTACATTGGCAGCAACGCCTTGGCTGGATGGAAAGCACTCGGTGTTCGGTAAGGTGGTCAAAGGTCAAGATGTCGTTGAGGCCATTGCTGCGGCACCGCGCGATCCGCAAGACAAACCTCTGACCCCCATCCAGATGACATCGGTGACGGTGACGGAGTAACGGATCGCGGTTACGGCTGGTGTTCCGGATCCCCTTCTTGGGCTTTCATAAAGCATTCCGGACAGACATAGAGAATGTCCGGCCCCTGCTGCATCATCTGACAGAGATTGTCTTCCACTGCCTTATGGCAAATGTCGCATTCAATTTGCATGGGGAAACCGCCCGTATTGTACCACAAGCTCAGCGCTGACATCTCTCATGGGCCGTTCACGATCTTCCATCGCATTCAGAAAATTTGATCCCTCTTTCGAATCTTTTCTCCCTTGGCCGCCGGAAGATTGCCCCATCTCTTGGGAAAAAGTATTCGGCCGCCGGGCCCCTTTGAGCATAGAAATCGGATTTGGCCGCGGGGAATTTCTGGCGCGTCAGGCCCAGCTGCGCCCCGAGCGGGACTTTGTGGGATTTGAACTGACCTGGGGAGCCATTCATGCCGCCCTGCATGAAATCGCAAGCCGCAAGCTCGCCAACGTCCGCGTCATGCGCTGCGACGGCCGGGTTGCACTGGACTGGCTCTTTTCTCCGAAATCCATTCAAGAAATTGTCTGCTTGTTCCCGATTCCCTGGCCCTCCGAACGCAAGGCCAAGCACCGGCTTTTTCAGTCTTCACTTCTTCATCTGGCCAACAACCGGCTTGAAGAAGGCGGGGTCATCCATATTGTCACGGACCGCCAGGAATTTTCGGATTGGATTTTGGAGCGGATTGAAGCAACGGGTTTTCGAGCTCAACAACAACGGATCAACCCGGAATTGAACACCCATTATGAACGCAAGTGGATGTCTCAAGGGCAAAACAAGTTCACTCAACTGAAGCTGGAGAAACAGACCCATCCGGATTGGCCGAAAAAAGAAAGGCGCTTTATGAAAAGCTTTGCGGTACCGCACTGGGATCCAAAACAGTTCCACCCTCAAGATGAGCGCGGGGAGGCAGTCATTGGGTTTAAAGAATTTCTCTACGACGCCCAGCGCGAGCGCGGCATGCTGCGCGTGGTGGTGGTGGAAGAAAATCTCGTTCAGGAATTTTGGGTGGATTTTTCCCGGGCAGGGGCTTCGTGGATGATCCGTCCGGCGCGGGGATGCCCCGTCCTACCGACGCAAGCGGTTGGGCGGGCGATGGAATTGCTGGCTAAGCAAATGAAGCCGGCTCTTGCCCCTTCTTCCATTTGATGTTGCACCCGATGGAAGGTTTTTGATCGTCGTGCACAGGGCGGCCTTCTAAAAGAGCGTCCAATGCTGCGCGCAGATCTTTCCCGGTGACCGCTTTGCCGTTTCCGGGGCGGCTGTCATCGAGCTGTCCCCGATAAACCAACTCTCTTTTCCGATCAAAGAGAAAGAAGTCCGGGGTGCATGCCGCCGAATAAGCTTTGGCCACTGCTTGCGTTTCATCATAGAGCAATGGGAACGTAAATTTCATTTCTTGGGCAAACGCCTTCAGCTTGCCGGGCGCATCCTCAGGATAATTGGCCGCGTCGTTCGAGCTGATCGCCACAACCCCGACCCCTTTGGCCATGTAGTCCTTGCCCAATCGAGCCAATTCCGACTTCACGTGCTGGACATAGGGACAATGCTGGCAGATGAACATCACCAAAAATGGCTTTGAGCCGGAGAATTTTTCCAGAGAAACTTTTTTCCCGCTGACGACATCCGGCAAATCGAAAGCGGGGGCTTTTGTTCCGAGAGCCAACATGGTCGAAGGTGTCAGTGCCATTTTAAAATTCCTCCTGTCCCCGCTATTTTAACACGACGCCCCAGCTCAATCCATGACCCCGGAGGCAGGGGCCGGCCCGACAAAACCGGCGCCCAAATCGATCCAAAGTCCGGGGGAAATTTTCTCTCTACCGGGTCATCTGAGAAAAGACGGGACTCAACGTCACGCCCCCAACGCCATTGACGATAAATTGCACTGCAATGGCGGCCAGCAACAGCCCCATCAAACGCGTGACGACACGCAAAGTGAGGGTGTTGAAAATGGCGGGGCGGATCACCGAGAGGCGGAAGATCAGATAGGTCAAACCGGAAACCAAAAAGATGTTGAGCAAAACAATACCGTACTTGAGCCATTGATCGGCCTGGCTGGTCAACAACAACACCGCCGTAATCGCGCCCGGGCCTGCAAGCATCGGCACGCCCAGAGGCGTGATCGCAACGTCTTCTTTTTTGGCGCCGGCGGCCTGCTCTTCCGGCGTTTCTTTCAAGGCGGTGCGGCGCGCCTGCAGCATGTCCAACGCCACAATCAACAGCACGATGCCGCCTGCAATCTCAAACGCCGGAACCGTGACGCCAAAAGCCGAGAGCACGCGCCGGCCGCCCAGCGCGAAGACGGCCAGGACGCCGCCGGCGACGCAGGACGACAGCGTGGCCATGCGCAGGCGCTCCGCCTGGGTGTCCCGCACGGTCATGGCAAGAAACGCCGGGACCGTCGCGATGGGATCGACGATCACAAACAGGGACGTGAACGACAGCACCGCAAAATCAATCAGATTCCACATGGGGCTCCCTCGCACAGATCAATCCGGCGATAACCTTCAAGGCAAGTTGATCACCTGGAGCGTGTCATTAAAGCCGCGGCTGATGCTCGAAGCCGACAAAAGAACCACGGGGTCTGCGGGTGCGGCCAGTTTCTGCTCAGTCAACCATTGCCTGGCTTGAATGAGGCAAACCTTGGTGTCGGTGACCGAGGGGGACAGCAGCGGGACAACACCCCAAACCACTGCCAGCTGCCGGCACAACCGCTCGGAAGAGGCCAGCGCCAAAATCGGAGCTTTGGGTCTAAACCGGGAAATTTGTAACGCCGTGCGCACCGAATGCACCGGGACGATGATGGCGCGGGCATCCAAGTCGAAGGAAAGCTGGCATGCCACGAGACTCACGGCTTCTTGAAAAGAGGCCGACATTCGATTGCCAAACCGTTCCATCGGCCGGCCGTAAGGATAATCGGTTTCAGTCGCACGAATCACTCTGTGGAGCGTCTGAACCGCTTCCACGGGAAATTGCCCGATGGCGGATTCCGCCGACAGCATGACCCCGTCCGTTCCATCCAGAACGGCATTGGCGACATCGGTCACTTCCGCGCGCGTCGGATTGGCATGGTTGACCATCGATTCCAACATCTGAGTGGCTGTAATGACAGGACGCGCGAAGGCGTTGGCCATGGCGACGATCCGTTTTTGAACCATCGGAATATCGGACAACTCCGTTTCCACACCCAAATCTCCACGGGCCACCATGATTCCGTTGGACGTCTCCGTAATCGACTCCAGCTCATTCAAAGCTTGGCGCTTTTCGATTTTGGCCATCAGGAGCGTCGGTTTTGCGGAACTCAAATGGGAGCGGACGTTTTGAATGTCTTGGGCGGTGCGCACAAAAGAAACGCCGATCCACTCCGCATCTTGCTCAACGGCAAAAGCGATCAAGCGGATGTCCTCTTCCGTCGGGAAAGCAATCGACAACTGCGTGTCCGGTAAATTGATGCCTCCACCCGATCGAACCGCTCCGCCGACAACAACCCGGCAAATGATGCGATCCGGCAAGACCTCCTCGACAACGAGCTTGACGGCGCCGTCCGACAGGTAGATGGTTTCACCGGCGCGCACTTCCTTCACCAACTGAGGGAGATGGGTCGGAATGATCGCGGGATCCGTCGGGCGATGGCCCAATGCGATTTTGCTCCCCGCAGTCATTTCCACAGTCTCCCGGGGAAGCTGTCCCATGCGAAGCTTTGGGCCCGGCAGATCGATGAAAATGGCAACCGGCTGATTCAATCGCTGCGAAACTTCCCGCACTTCTTGAATGCGGCGCCGGTGCTCTTCCACATCGCCGTGAGAAGTGTTGATGCGGGCCGCATCCATCCCGCTGAGAATCATCCGCTCCAAGACTTCGGGCGAATCGGTGGCAGGACCAACGGTGCAAACGATTTTTGTTCGATGCCAAACGGCGCGTTGATTCATAACGCCGGGGAGCTGGGGCGGCTCTCCCGATACAGGGCAAACAGCGACGCGGTTAAAAACACCATCAGGTAAGCGGAAAAAGCATCCATGAGAACCGTCGTCCACAAGGGAAGCTGTTGCCCCGGCCTTTGCGGCAATTGCCCCGTTGAAAAAAGAATGCCCATCACGACCACCGAGAAAGCGACTCCGAGAACAGCCGTGATTAAAATAATTTGCAGCGTCTTTCCAAAGTGATTCCGGGCAAATCCGACGGAAGCTTTTAACGCCTTCAGCGGACCCAGATCATCTTGCACAAGAGAGATCGGGACATACATCAAGAGGATCACTGCGCCCGCCAGAACAATGACCATCACGACCGCATGGATCAACCCGGCCCAGGGGGCCACCGCAACAGCCAAACCTCCCGCAGCCGCAAAGAGCAGGGACAACCCCAGCAGCAATGCCCACAGCACCGAAGCGGCGATCGCCAACGGCCAAAACCACCGGCGGCCGTCTCGAATAAATTCGCCCCACGACAGGACGGTTGACGCATCGGAGCGTTTCAAATGGCCCAACATTCCCCCATAAATTAAAATCCACAAACTGCTGTAAACGGAGAATGCCGCCAGAAAAACGGCGCCGGTCAGCAAGGCGGAGCCAAGGGAATTGGGTTTGGGCGAGAGCGCCGACAGCACGCCCTGTCCGAGGATCGAGATAAACGCATGCAACAACCACCAAGCCGCGATCACCCAAAGCAGGCGGCGCGTGTCTTGAATTCCCCGGCGAATCGATGCGGAAACGCTCATGGGTTCTCCTCTTCTATCGATACCATACCACGTGGATGACAACCAACGAAAACAGCGCCGCATTGATGATCGCAAAGGCCCGAAACACAGGGTCCGGAGATCGCAACGCTATCGGCAGCATCCCAACCAGGCAGGCCATGACCCCATACGCCCAAGCCAAACTGACGTCGCGAGAAGAACGTCGCCGGCGAATTTTCAAAATCAGAGGAATATTCCACAGGGGAAGCGTTAACGCCGCAAAGGTTCCGACGGTTTCAATCACGCTTCACCTTGTGCTATAGTGAGCATCGTCATGCGTCGAAAATTCTTCGATTTCCGTTTTGTCCGTCGCGAGCGCCGGCGGCCTTACCGGCTGGCCTTTATTCTTTTTTGGTCCATCCTGCTCTGGATGTTTGTCCACCGATTTGTCATCAGCAGCGGTGTGGTCTCGGATTACAGCATGGTCCCGACCCTCCGGGACGGAGATATTTTTTTGATCAACAAGTATCTCTATTTTTTTAGACCGCCCCAGCGAGGAGACATTGTCGTCCTGCGCTTGTCCCCCTGGTCCATCGACTGGTACGTGAAACGCATCATCGCAGTGGAAGGGGAAACCATTCTCATCCGAAAAGGCCGCGTGTACATCAACGGCCAACTCCTTCGGGAATCGTACGGCGACTACACTGCCCCCAACCTGGGCCCCGCGACTCTAGGACCCGGCATGTACTATGTGATGGGAGACAATCGCCTCAACAGCTTCGACAGCCGCAACTTCGGCCCGGTTCATCGCTCCCGAATAGAAGGCCGGATCAAGCCGGGCGAGCTCTTCGCATTCCGTTAGACAAAGGCGCTCAAAGCCAGCAGCAACGCCGTGTGCGTCCGCGCCACCTGAAATTGGGGATATTCACGGACCATGCGCTCCGGCGGGCGAAACAAAACCCCGCGGTCTGCTTTTGAAAGCATCGTGACATCGTTGTAAGAATCGCCGGCCGCCTGCACGTAAAACCCGCTGTTTTTAAGCGTTTCCACGATGCGGGCTTTTCCGTCCTTTTGGCGCAACCGGTACCGGCGGATATAGCCCTGGGCGTCCACCTCCAACCAATTGCAAAACAGGGTGGGCCGGCCCAGCTTCTCCATCAACGGACCCGCAAACTCATAGTAAGTGTCGGATAGAACAATCACTTGGGAATGGCGGCGTAAATCCTTGAGGAAAGACGCCGCCCCCGGGAGGGGGCGGAGCGTGGCAATGATTTTTTGAATTTGGCGCAACGTGATTTTATTTTTGCGCAGAATTTCCAGGCGGCGGCGCATGAGAAGATCGTAATTGGGTTCGTCGCGGGTGGTCAAGCGCAAACTGGAAATCCGGGTCTTGCGGGCCACGGCAATCCAGATTTCAGGGACAAGCACCCCCTCCAGATCAAGGCAGCAGATCTGCGCTCCGGCTGCCGCTGAAGGAGGCGGCACCAGGCGCCTCTGCGCTCCAAAAGACGGGGGCTTTGGGGTCATCATCCTCTACAAGCGTCCCAGGGTATTGATTTTCCGTATCAATTCCATCAGGCGTCCATAGCTCCTTCGGTTGAATTGAAAAATGATGCGGGGCAAACCTTCCAATTCCGGTTCATCCGATTCTTCCGGCAACGCATTGCCTTGCCGGAATTTCCCTGCAATCACAATGTCGTTGAACTCTCGCGCCAGGCGAGCCACGTCCGGCTCCGCCAGCGGCTGCTGGAGCCGGAGAACAGCCCAATGACCGACCGTGCGCATGGAATGATAAACGGAATAGAACTTCAAAACTTCCTGCGTGGCCTCTTCCGCGGAATGCGCCACGGCATACAGGGAGCGGTCGCCGGAAGAAATCATGCCCTCTCTGACCAATCGCTCATTCATAAACTTCAAAAGGGGCCGCCAAAAATAGCTCCGGCGGCCATGAACAAAAACCACCGGCCGCGGCTCGCTTTTGCCGGTTTGAATCAGCGTCAGGCATTCAAATCCTTCATCCAACGTTCCGAATCCGCCGGGAAGCAGAACCGTGGCGTGAGATTCTTTGATGAAAAGGAGTTTTCGGGTGAAGAAATACTTGCAGTTGATGAGTTTTTCATCGGAAGCGATGACCCTGTTGGCATCCTGCTCAAACGGCAGCCGGATGTTGAGGCCGAAACTGGCCGCGCGGCCCGCCCCTTCATGTCCGGCGCGCATGATGCCGCTGGCAGCGCCCGTAATCATCATCCACCCCGCCGCCGCCATCTGCTGGCCGAATTCCCGGGCCATCACAAAAGCGGGATGACGGGGCGAAATGCGGGCCGAGCCGAAAACAGCCACTTTCCGAATGCGGCGGTAGGGGCGAAAGACATTGAAGGCGTAGCGGAGTTCTTTGACCGCCGTATTGATGATTTTTAAGTCGAGCGTGGAGGCCCGATCCATCCCGAGACGGTAGGCGGAAGTCATCAGCTCCGCCAACAACCGGCGGTCAAACGGGTCTTCGAACTCCGAAAGAAGCTTGAGAATCGCCGCGTCTTTGGAGGAGTGGCCCGTTGAGTAAACGCGGGCGGGGAATTTTTTCAACGGACCAACAGGCAATCTACCCATTCATCCATTTTGCCGGCATCCGAAACAACAAGGGGGTTCTCCTTCATCGGTTGTCGCGCCATTTTAGCATTATTGATAATGGTCTTCCACTCTGGCCAGGCGGTTTTTCTCGAATTTTAAAATCCTCATGCACGGTTGGCCGTTTTTTGCGGTGCCTGTCGTCACAATCGTATCCGCATTCCGGCTGATGATCGGAGAATCCTGGCCCAGGTCGCGCGCGACCTGCTCCTGGCTCATGCCAAATCGCATGTTTGGGCTCGCCCAAGGCGCAGCACATCCGGCCAACAAAATGACCGCCGCCAAAAGAATGCGGTATCCGGCAAAAGGCAGAAGCCCCCAGGAGGTGATAC
>JACQQZ010000089.1 GCA_016206755.1 Candidatus Omnitrophota bacterium | reverse complement strand
CGGTTAAGGAAGGCGGGGGCGCCGGCGCCGCCGGTTGTCCTGCCGCTCGGCGAATCGTCTCCAAATAGGCCGCCGCCGTTTCATTCCAAGAAACCGCCGTTTGGGCAGCCGCCGGCTGGGTCAAACGTTTCCAGAGAGATTTATTTTCCAGCAGCTCAACGACTTCCTGGGCCATGGCGTGAGGCGTGGCGCGCCGGGCCACCAAGCCGGTCATCCGATGCTCCGCGGAATCCACCAAACCGGCCACCGGATAAACCACAGCCGGGGTGCGCTTGGAATACGCTTCGCTGACGATCAGCCCCCATCCTTCCCTGACCGAGGGAACCAAAATGACATGGGCCGATTGCATCAGCTGTTGTTTTTTCTCTTCGGAGACTTGGCCGTAAAAATGAACGCGGCCTGTGAGATCCAGATGTCGAACTTGCCGCTCCAATTGATTTTTGTAGGCGGCGTCGCCCGATCCGACGATCCAAAGCTTCATGGCAGGCCAACGCTTGCGGAGAATGGAGAGCGCCTCGATCGCATGATCAACGCGCTTCGAACGCTTCAGGCGGCCGACGAACAATAACGTCGGATTTTCTTCGCGCGGCGCCGTGGACCCGGATGGATCAGGGTGCGTGGGCATCGGAATAACCGCCACCCGATGCTGATCAAACCCAAGCTTCAAAAGATCGTGCCGGCTGCTTCTGGAAATGGCGACGGCTTGACTGCGGCGGTAAATCCTAAGCCACAGCGGCTCCAATAAAAGACCGATCCAACTGACCGGCCACGGACATTCGTAGAGCCAGACCTCTCTGGCCAGTTGATTGAAGTGCATTAAAACCGGTTCTTGGACGTACCATGGCGTAAAGAACGGCACTGTGTTGACTTCATCGATCACGACATCGCATTGCCCGCGAAACTCTCTGCGGTAAGTTTGATAGGCGTGCCAGTAGACGGTCCAGGGGTTTCCGACGCGGATGATGCTGACGCCATCGACCGTTTCGCGCCCGGCAGATCCCGGGAAACGGCTCGTTAGCAGCGTGACTTCGTGGCCTTGAGCCGCCCAGCGCCGCGCAACCTCGTGCGTTAAAACTTCAGCCCCGCCGGCAATCGGATTTTTCTTGTCACGCCAGTTCAAAAATAAAATTTTCATGCGGCCGCCCATGATGATTGAGCAATCATCACCGAATACAGGGCAAGTGCTGCGGCAATACACAGGGTGATCCACGCCACTGCTGTCAAAGAAGCGGGCCACAGCGCAATCAATGTCGCGTGGATGGCAGCACCCACCATAAATGGAACGACCCATCGTATTTTTTGAAGAGCCAGCAGATAGACCAACGCGAGATTGCTGACCGCCATGGCAGCCATTGCCAAGGACAAAAGGCGGACCACCGGAACTGCTTCAGGAATGATGCGCCCAGCCAAGATGCGCATCGGCCATTCTGGAATAAGAAAACAGACCGCCGCCGCCAGGCCGCTTAAGAATGCGGTTGCAGCCATGACCTTCCGCAGCAATGGACGCGCATCCTGCCCCAGCGCCGCCATGTGAGACACCTTCGGAAACAAGACCATGGAAAATGCCATCGGCAAAAAAAGAACCATCCTGGCGACCATGGCACCGACTGCGTAAGATCCTGCCGTTGAGGGGTCGAAGTAATGTTTGACCAAGATCAGATCCGCGTTGGTCAGCGAGGTGTAGGCCATCACCCCGAGCGCCACGCCGATGCCGTAGCGTGGAATGCCCGGGGGCTTGCGCAAAACCACGTAACATTCGTTGATTCCATCCGAAACCCAGCTCAGGGCCCGCGTCCAAATACTCTGAGGGTCCCGCAGAGATTGATCGCGTCTGCGAACGGAGGCGCGCATCTGAATCACGCCCAGTCCCAGCGCGGCCGCGTTGGCCCACGACAACGCCTGCGTGGCTCCCAGAACGGAGGCGCTTTTGACAACCAGGACGATGCCGATGATCAGCTTGAGGATGCTTCCCAGAACCATGTTGAGTCCAAAGCTGGTAAAGGCCTGCATCCCCTGAAGTGCGCCGAGCAGAACGGGGGCCACAAAAGCCAGGGCAACGGCAATTCCCCAAGCGAAGACGACCGCGGGACGATCCGGGAAACGCAAGAATGCCATGATGTCCGCATGGAGAGCCGCCACGGCGATCAACAGCAGGACGGCCACCAACATGCTGAAGAAAAGCCGGCGGCGTAATTGTTGGCGCAACGAGGTCCAATCTCCCAGAGCAATCCAGCGGGCAACGCTTTGAGATGTGGTCGCTTGAAGGGTCGCGGAAGGAACCGCCAAGAGCGTCATCAATCCAATCAACGCAGAGAGCATGGCGTAATGGTCCGGGCTTAAGTTTCGGACCATGAACAACTGATAGAGGAGGTTGGTGGCATTGGCCACGGCCGTGGCGCCCAACAGCCACAAGCTGGGCGCCATCAAGCCGGAAGAAGTCATAGAGCGCCTTTCAGAACCTCGCGTGAACCGCGTGGCGAGCGCCAGGAGCCAGTCGGCAAGACGCGACGACGACGGCGTATCCCCGGCGATACGCCGAGGAGGAGCAACGCCGCCGACCGGCTCCTGCCGCCGCCACCCGGCGGGCGGGGCGGGACTGGCGTCGCGGCGCTTCGTTGCTCGTCGCTCGCGGCCCGCAGGGGGGACGCCACGCTCCTCGCGCCTTGCGCCGCTGGCCAGGCCCACCCCGCGCGGCCACGGGAGGTTCTGAAAGGCGCTCTAAGCGCTTTTTTGGTCCTTTCTCTTGTGCTTGAGCCGATAGTCCCTGTTTTTGCCATGCGTCCTATGGCGAATCGCTCGGGGCTCGAAGATGCCCTTGCTTCCGGATCGCCAACAATCGTCCTGCAATCCGCAGGGTTGGAAGATGCAGCCACCCGCCGTAGCTTTTTGAAGACGGCCTGTGTGGGTTTGGCTGTGGGACTTGCCGGCGGAGCCAATGCACAGAACCAGTCTCTGGGGGCTCAAGCTCTTGTAGAAGAAGCCGCCGGCATTCTATTTCGGGCGCAATGGGGAAGAGACCCCCCTCGTTATCGCCCGGCCTCCCCAACGTCCTCAGGATCTCTGCGCCGGCTGCTGAATCTATGGAAGGCGTTTGATGATCGGTGGGCTGAATTGAACCATCCGAAACCGGATGCTGAGCCCCATGAGTTGCCATTGGATGGAATTCGCCAACTGGCCGCTGATCATCAACGGTTGTTTCAAGAACTGCGGGATGCCTTGCCGGCTTCGCACCGTCAGGGATTGCAGACTTATTCTCGGGAAAATTTTGATGTCTTGATGTTGGAAAGACTGGTGGATTACATGGCCACGCAGGGCCTGGTGGTTCATTTGCCAGGGTACAACATTCAGCGCTGGACGGCCAGCGTCACTGATCTTTCAACCGGACGCGCTGTTTCCACCGAACAAAAATTTGTCGTGATGTACAATTTTCCGGACAAACTGGATCAAGTTGTAGAAGTTTCTTCCCAAGGCATGGTGGTTCGGCCTTGGGAAGGACTTCGCCGATTTTTTGGCGTTGCTGAGGAAAACGGCGCTTTCTCAGAAATGGGTTACGCCGATTGGGGGACTCCTTTTCTCAGACAGGATAGGATGCAATCCCAATTTGCGCAGGAAGAAAGTTTTCATCGCGCGCTTCAGGCCAAAAACCAAGCAGCTCATTATCGCTTGATTGATTTTTGGCAGGCCGCCAGCGGCTATGTGATTTTAGAATGGCCCGGCAGGCGGGAAATCGTTACTGACCAAAGCGATCTTCGACTGATCCAAGTTCATCAGCCGCCTCCCGCTGGGTATGTGCGTCCTTTGCCCGGACACTATGTCATAACGTCCAACGGTGATTTTTACATTGCCGTTCCGCAAGGATCTGCCGATGTCGGTGAAATTGTAAAAAATGCCAAAAAAATCCGGCGTTTCTATCAGCCCCCCGACGAAATCAACAACATGACTCAGGCGGTCAATTATGCCGCCATGAAGCTGATGGCCACAGACCATCCCGATTTTCAACGGCGAATGGAAAGGTTCATCCAGGAAGTGGGAGACCACGAGAAGGAACATGTGGAAGGGGCGCGCCGTTATCCGGAATTGATGAGACGGGCCGGTGATGATGAAGAGGCGTTGATTCAGGTAGAAATTTTAGCCCGGTTGTATTCTTTTCGCCAAGACCCCCACCGGTACCTCCAGTCGCTCTTGAACACCGGAAAGTATCTTTTTGAAGATCCTCAAGGTGAAAATTTAGCGCCGGAGGCGCGCGCAGCCCTGCAAGCCGACCGGCGTATTTTTCAGGCCATTTTGGCATTGGCCTCTGAAAATCCTTCCGTGTACGGGATGGAGACCCGTTCGGACAACAATAACCCAATGCCTCAGCAGCGGCAGATTGCAGGACAGATGTATCTTCTTTCAAAATTGACCGGAGACCCGCTGAATCGGTTTGTCGGCGCGGTACAAAGCCGGGCTCGTTCCGGTTCTCTATCCACGGCTCATCGCAACTCCTCTTCATCAGTTCCTTCCCCTGAAACCATCGGCGTAGGCCTCGGGGGCGTCGCTGCAGTTGTTGCAGCTTTTTTGGGAGTTGCCGCTTGGCGTTACAACCGCATGCGTTCTCGAGGGGGCCGGTCCTCCGGTTTGGAAGAAAAGGAAATGGGACAGGATTATCCTGGAGTGGGTGCGTTTCAAAAGGCGGTTTTGGGTAGATTGCCCGCTGCCGCTGCCGGTGTCCCCCCGCGCAAGGGATACGATCATCCGGACTTGATTCCGGATGATTATGAAAGCTATCGAGGAATTGATAAGACGACTCCTCCCTCCGATTGGGTTGTACGGTTGCAGGAATCACTCCTCCGCACAGGCGATCCGGAGGAAACGGATGAAGCAATCTTTTATAGAAATGTGGTTCGCACCGTGGTCGATCGCTTGAAAGAGGAACTGCAAGCCGGCCGAACACCTTCCCCGCAGGATCGAGCCCTGTTGAGCAAAATTGTCGAAGAGGCGAATCTGGTCCTCGGCGATTCTCGGCTGCGGCCTTTGGAGGCCGTACTGGCTGCGACGCTGCCGATGGGTGATTCACTGAAAGACGCTTTGGATTCTGCCTCAGGCGCCTTAGAAAATCCGGTTGTAAAGGACGGTCTGATTTTAGTCGGCGGCGCCGCGCTTGCCTCGCCGGTTCTTGAGGAGCAAGGAATTCAAACCGTTGGGATTGCCCGTTCTCCGGAAGAAGCCCGGGGCTTGATGGATGCCGGTCTTGAAGAAACCGATTTGATCGTGGTCAATGGAGATACAACTCTCTACGCGCATGTTGCCGTTCACTTGGATCAAGCCCTTGAAATGGCCCGCAGTTTCTTGCAAGGTGCTGCACGAATTGTCGTCATCACCCAGGAACGATTCTCCCAAAAAATTGGCGAGCTGCTTGACCGGGCAGGGTGGTCTTCGCAAGCCGTCGATGCCGTTCTCGATCGCAGCCGCGCCGCCATCTACGCTTAAACTTCCACGCCCCCGCTGTTTAAAGAGCCGGTACGGTATTCGTGATTGATAGAACTTTAATTGTTGTATAATCAAAATATGATCGAACGCTTTACGCGGCAAGAGCTGATGGCCATCGCGCTGGTCTGCAGCACCGGTTTTGCGGGATTGGCTTTGGCTCGGCTTGATTTGCGTTTTCCCGGTGAAACTGCAGCCACCATGCCGCTTACGATTTCCCTCAATCACGCCTCTGCCCGGGAGCTCGCTTCTTTGCCCGGCATCGGTCCGGCGTTGGCCAAGCGGATTGTCCAGGACAGGCAATTGCACGGCAAGTTCCTCCGAATCGCAGATTTGACCCGCGTTCGGGGCATCTCTCCAAAACTGACCGCTCAGCTTAAGCCCCGTTTACGCTTGGAATGAGCCGTGCGTTCTCCTTTGGCCTGGCTTGCAGGAGCTTATGCGCTGGGCGTTTTTCTGGACCGGTTGTGGCCGGAGCCGTTCTGGTGGGCATGGACCCTTGCCGCGCTGGTCGGAATTTTGATCAGTTGGAGAAAAGAACGGGGGATCCGGTTTTTGATTTTGGCGGCTGTTTTAGGATTGGGAGCCCTGTCGGGAGTGGAGGCCGCAGCTTTGCCGCGGCGTCATTTCTTAAACGATTCTCCGCAGGCCAGCTGCCGGATTGAAGCGCAAGTGGTCAGCCCCCCTGCTTGGAGATCCATGCCCGGCCGGCCTGTGACACAGCAGGCTTTGCTGCGCGTCATTGCTGTAGAGGATGGCCGGTGGCGTCCGGCTTGCGGAGGGCTGTGGCTGCGCCATCGGCGACCTGCTTTTCCTCTGCAGTACGGGGACAGAATTCAAATTCATGCGGCTCATCTCCAGCCCATTGTAAAAACGAAAAGCTGGGACCGGTGGCTGTGGTTGCGCGGGGCGGATGCGGTTGTGGAGGCCACCGGAAAAGAATTGGAGTGGTTGGATTCTGCGCACGGCATCCGGCGAGGCGTGCGGACCTTGTTTCAATTCAGGGACCGGCTGATTTGGCAGGTGCGTGGTTGGGTGAATGCCCCCACCGCGGCAACGCTGAACGCTTTTTTGTTGGGGGACCGGACCGGATTGGCAAAAGAGGTCTTGAATGATTTTCGCAGGACCGGAACGTATCACATTCTTTCCGTCAGCGGGTGGCATGTCACTTTCTTGGGCGGGGTCTTGTGGTTTTTGATCCGGTTGGTTTCAACCCCTCGCTTGGCAGTTGCCCTCACGGTCACGGGGCTTGTCATTTATTGTTTTCTCGTGGGCGCCGACCCGCCGATCGTCCGCGCTACGCTGATGGGGTGCTTGCTGTTGGCAGCCCTGTGGAGTGGTCGCCTGATCAGCCCCATCAACAGCATTGGCCTGGCGGCGCTCGTTATTTTGTGCCGATCGCCGCGTTCTTTGTGGGACCCGGGATTTCAGCTTTCCTTCTGCTGCGTGATTTCGCTGGTGGTGGTCACGCCGCTTTTGCTGCGTTGGGTCAGAATCCGCCCGCCCATTGCACGCCATTTCTGGCAAGCCGTCGCTGCTTCCTTTGCCGCATGGTTGGGTTCTCTTCCGCTGGTGATTTATCACATGCACAACGTTTCCTGGGCGGCCGTACCGGCCAATTTTTTTCTCATTCCGATGGCCGGCCTCGTCATGGCCACGGGCCTGATTTTCTTTGCCGCTCTTTGCGTTCATCCGGGATTGGCTTGGCCGTGGGCAAAGGCCTCGCAGGCGCTGGTATTCATCCTGCTGGAGTTTTTGCGCAGGATGTCTGCGTGGCCGGGGAGCTATTCGGAGCGCTTGAGTTTGAATGCAATGGGACTGGGGGTGTGTTATGGTGTTCTACTGGGGGCCCTCTGGATTATTAATCAAATATATTTATTGAATAATTCACGTGCTCCGCTTGACGCTGAGTGAAACATGTGCTACGGTCGTTTAGAAATGAGGTCCATTTGACCCAAAAATTTTCGGCGGAGCGCAGGCGCCACCCGCGGCTCGTTTGTCACGGGGCAGGTCAATATCGAGACCTGTTGCAGCCCAATGAAACATACGCCGGATGCATCACGCGCGACGTGAGCGCGGGCGGCGTGGGATTTCGGACGCCTCGTCGTCTTGAGAGCGACAGCCGCCTCATCCTGCAGCTGAGCATCCCGGGACTTTCCGGCATCGTTCGCGCCATTGCTCAAGTGGTGTGGGCGGCCAGGCAGCCCCAGGGTGACGAGTATGAAGTCGGGGCGCAATTCGTTCAAATTTCTCCGGAAGACCGCAGCTCGGTGGCGGAATACGTCGAGCGCGGCGTTTGTTCCGATCCCCGGGGGCACTGATGCGGCGAAGAATCCTCCCCCTTCTTTTGTTGTTTGTCCAACTGACCTGCCTGGGTACCGAGGCGCACGCCTATTGGGTTTGGACGCCCAAGACCGGACGATGGATCAATCCCAAGACCCAGCCCAAAGACAGCCCGCAGGATCAACTGGAATACGCCAACTCCTTTTATGAACGGAAAGACCCAAAGCGGGCCGTGAAAGAATATCTGCGGTTGGTGCGCCACTACCCAAAATCCGCCCAGGCCCCCGAGGCCCAATTTTATCTGGGTCAATGTTACGAGGGGATGAATCAACCGTACCAGGCATTTCAGGCCTATAAGAAGCTGGTCGAAATCTATCCTTACTCCGCCCGTTTCAAAGACGCCATCGCGCGTTCTTTCGCCATCGGCGAGGCGTTGTACGAAGGGGAGAAAGTCCGTCCCATTCAGCCGGTTCCCGTGGCGTTCCCTGCATTGGACAAGGCCGTTGAAATTTTCGAACACATTGTTTTGCAAGCCCCCTACGGCGAATTTGGCGACAAGGCGCAATTCCGCTTGGGGCAGTCGCTTCGAAAATTGGGGCAGTACGGCGAAGCGTTGAAGGCGTTCGAAAAAGTCATTCAGGAGTACAAGCAGAGCCCGTTGGTCGAAGATGCCCGCTACAACCTGGCTTTCTGCGCCAAGCAGATGAGCTTGAAGCCGGGTTATGATCAGGAGTCTACGGATCAAGCCATTGCGTGGTTTGAAGAGTTTATTCAGAATCACCGCGGCAGCGAGCTTTTGCCGGAAGCCGAGCGGAGCTTGGCGCAGCTGCGGACGTACAAAGCCGAAGGCATTTACAAAGTCGCCGATTTTTATCGCCGGCAAAAAAAATGGATTTCGGCGGAGCTGTACTATCGGCGCATCATCAGCGAGTACAGCGATACTCCGGTTGCCGGCGAAGCCGTGAGCCGTTTGACGGAGATGGAGCAAGCCGGCCGCGTCCCCGCTCAATCTTAGATGATGAGATGAAAACGATCTTTCCTGTTTTTCTTGCGGCCATCCTGCTCACGGGGGCGGGGTGCGGTTACTCGACTCAATCGTTGCTGTCGGCTTCTTACCGGAAAATCTACGTCGACCCGTTTTTGAACAAGCTGCCCATTACGCGGGAATCCACCGAGATTCAGAGATTTCAGACTTCATTGCCGCGCCTGGAAGAGGATGTCACCAGCGGGGTCATCAACCGCTTTATTTTTGACGGCCATCTTCGAATCACTCCCAACAAGAGTCAAGCCGATCTGATTTTGACCGGAGAGCTGATTGATTTCCATCGCCAGCCGTTGCGGTTGGATGATCAGGGAAATGTCGAAGAGTATCGTTTGAATCTGGTGGCCAATCTCAAATTGCGCGACGCAAAAACCGGCGAATTGTTGTGGGAAGAAAACGGGTTTGTGGGGGACACCACTTATTTTGTGACTGGCGGAAGTCTCGCAGCTTCCGAGAGCGCTTCCGTGCGGGCCCTGATCACCGATTTTTCAAGGCGAATCGTCGAGCGAACCGTCGAGGATTGGTAATTTCATGGCTTCCGGTCTTGCCCCCATCGTGGTTTGCATCGGAGATGAGGCCTGGTTGTGGAATGAGACCTTAACCCGCCTCACCGCACAGTGCATCCAGCCCGGTTCCGAAGCGCTTGATCGCGTAGTCCTTCACGCGGAAAGCGTCCCGCGAGAGGTTGTATCCGCGCTGCAAACGCCCCCGATGAACAGCCCCAAGCGCCTGGTGATCTTGGAGGATTTTCTGGAGACCCAAGGCGAAGCCCTGGAATGGCTGATGCGTTACGCCGCTCATCCGAATCGTTCCTCTTGTTTGGTGGTTCGCCTCGAAGAGCCGCTGCCGGCCGCCGCCGGGCCGGCGCTGCGCAAGGTCATGCAGGAAATCTCCTGCCGGCCTTTGAAAGATGCGGCGCTGGAAAATTGGCTTAAAAAACGGCTTGGGCAGCGCGGCAAGACGATTGAACCGGAAGCGCTGCGTGTGCTGATGGAACGCACCGGGACTTCGATGGCTCTGTTGTCGCAGCGGTTGGAGCAGATCGCTTTGTACGCGCGGGGTCGGCAGGTGACGCGCGACGACGTTGTCGCTTTGGTCGGTTGGTCGGTGGAAGAACGCGCCTTCGGTTTGGTGGACGTCATTCTCAGCCGCAACCGTCCGGCGGCGATGCGCATGCTGCGCCATCTCCTTTTGGAAGATGGGGTCGCTCCGGAAGAAATTTTAGGAGCGCTCGGCTGGCATTTTCGGCGCTTGGGAAAAGCTGTTTATCGCGCCGGCCGGGGAGAATCCGCCCAAAGCGTGGTCCAATCTTTGGGGATTCCTTGGCGTGTCCAGGGGACTTATCTGACCGCTGTCCGGTCGATGCGTTGGGCGGATGCTGTTCGCACGCTGCAAGAGCTGGCGGCAATCGACGAGCAGCTTAAAACCGGACGGGTGGCTGCTTTGGCGTTGCT
This sequence comes from Candidatus Omnitrophota bacterium, assembly GCA_016206755.1. Taxonomy (GTDB): domain Bacteria; phylum Omnitrophota; class Gorgyraeia; order 1-14-0-20-64-10; family JACQQZ01; genus JACQQZ01. Next base: position 10,009 of record JACQQZ010000089.1, on the reverse strand, counting down.
GGAGCCGTTTGTGTGGAGACTATCGGCTGCGCGGCGAGTGGAAGCCGCACCACAGCCCTCTGGCTAGCGGGCGGCGGCGATCCGGCTAAGACGGCGGCTTAAACGGGCAATTTTGCGGGAAACGGTGTTTTTTGGGAGGATGCCTTTTTGGCCGGCGATGTCCAACCGCTGAGTCAGCTTCCGCAATGCTTCCTGGGCCTGTGGCGCTTGACGGGCGGTCAAACTGGCTTCAAACTGCTTGACCAAGGTCTTCAGCTCCGACCTGACCTGCACGTTTCTCTGATGGAGTTTTCGGTCCGCCCGCACTCTTTTCGCCGCTGATCGAAGATTTGGCATGGCCCACACGGTATCATAAAGAAAAGAGTCCTGTCAATGGCGTTGACCCCTCGCGATGCGGTCCGTTCGGCGAGCACCATCGGTTTTGCGACGCTGATCAGCCGCATTCTTGGATTTATCCGCGATGCCGTTGTCGCCAACCTCTTTGGAACCTCGGCGCCCGCGCAGGCTTTTGCGGTGGCTTTCCGCATCCCCAATCTGTTGCGCGATTTGGTGGGGGAAGGGGCGGCCAACGCTGCGGTGGTTCCGGTTTTGACGGAACATCGCAAAAAGCGCCCGGAAGAATTTTGGAACGTCACCGGCATTTTCTTCAATCTGATGGCGGTGGTTTTGGCGGCGTTGACCGCGGCCGGTTATTTTCTGGCCCCCTGGATCGTCCGCATCATGGCACCCGGCTTTTTGGAAGACCCGGCCAAATTTGAATTGACGGTTCGGCTGACCCGGTGGCTTTTTCCGTATCTGTGGCTGATCGGGCTGACGGCGCTGGCCTCCGGGGTGCTCAACACGCTGCATCACTTCACGCTGCCGGCCTACGGACCGTGCCTTTTGAATCTCTCGATGATTGCTTTTGCGCTGGGGTTCTCTCCGTCGGAGCCGGTTTTGAGTCTTGCGGTGGGTGTGCTGGTCGGAGGATTTTTGCAGTTGGCGATTCAATTGCCGCTGCTCATGCGCGAAGGGCTGCGGCTGGGATATCCGAGGATCATCACGCATCCGATCGTTCCGCAGGTCTTGCGCTTGCTGGGCCCACGCGCATTGGGTTCCTGCGTATACCAACTCAATCTTCTGGTGGACACGATCTGCGCTTCCTGGGCGACGATCGTCGGAAACGGAGCGGTCGCAGCGCTGTATTATGCCAACCGCCTCTTTCAATTTCCGCTGGCGATCGTCGGGACGGCGCTCGCACAGGCGAGTTTGCCGCTGATGGCTTCTCAGGCCCTGGAATCTTCCCGGGAACCGCTGAAGAAAACCGTCGCGGCCCTGCTGCGCATGACGTGGTTTTTTGCCATTCCGGCGACGGTGGGGTTGGTGGTCTTGGGGGAAACCATTGTACGGATCCTTTTTGAGCACGGAGAATTTACCGCCCAATCGACGGCCATGACCGCGCAGGCGCTGGTCTGGTACGCGGTCGGGTTGTTCGCTTACATGGGCGTGAAAATTTTGACCAACGCCTGTTATGCCCTGCAGGACACCAAAACACCGGTGCGCACCGCGGCGGTCGCGCTGGTGATCAACGCGGGCCTGAACGTCGCCCTCATGTGGCCGATGGGAGTCGGGGGGCTGGCATTGGCGACCACCACGGCCAGCACGTGTAACTTTATCCTGCTCTGGCGCACGCTGCGCCGCAACGTCGGTTCTTTGGGGGGCCTGGAAATTTTGGCTTCGGCCAAGCGCGTTTTGGCGGCGGCCCTGGGAATGGGATTGGTTTGCATCGCCGGGCGGCAATTTTTAACTCAATGGCTGGATCATTCCCATCGTCTGATTCAGGCCTCCGCGCTTCTGGGGCTCATCGCTGCGGCCATCGGAACATTTCTAGGGATGAGCCGGCTGCTTCGCATTGAAGAATTGGATCATCTGCCATGGATCTCCAAAAATTCGTAAGGACTCTGCCTGAAACCCCCGGCGTCTATTTTATGAAAGATGCCCAGGGGAAAATCATGTACGTCGGCAAAGCCATCAACATCCGCAAGCGCGTGGCCAGCTATTTTCAGTTTGCCGAGGGGACTGATTCCGCCCGGCGAACACGCGAGCCAAAAACCCGCATTCTCGTTCGCCAAATTGCCAGCATTGAATTCGTGCAGACGGCAACTGAAGCGGAAGCGTTGCTGGTCGAGGCAAGCTGCATCAAGGAATGGAAGCCAAAATACAACATCGAGCTGCGGGACGATAAATCTTACCCGCTGATCAAGGTGACGATTCAGGAGGAATTTCCCCGGATTTTCGTCGGGCGGGGGGAGCCGGAGCCGGGGGTGAAAGTGATCGGGCCATTTACCAATGCCGCGCTTTTGCGTCAGGCCCTTTCCGCGATTCGCCGGATTTTTCCATTTCGCACCTGCCGCGCATTGCCCAAGCGCGCCTGCCTGGATTACTACATCGGACTCTGCCCCGCACCCTGCATCAAAAAAATTGAACGGGAACAGTACCTGCAGATGCTGGAGAAAGTGTTTAAGATATTGGAAGGGCAGAAGACGCAGGTGCTCGAAGAGCTGACGGTTCAGATGAAAGAGGATTCGAAAGCGCAGCGTTACGAGGATGCAGCCAGGTTGCGCGACCAGATTGCAGCGTTGACGGAATTGAGCACGCGCCCGCGGCGGTTTTTGCCCTCCGATGCGCTGGATGATCTGCGCCGGCTTCTCAACTTGCCGGCGTTGCCGCGGCAGATTGAAGGTTTTGACATCTCCAACATCCATGGCCGCCAGGCGGTCGGTTCGATGGTGACTTTTCGCGACGGCAAGGCGGACAGATCTTCCTACAAAAAATTTCAGATCAAGACCGTTTCGCAAATTGACGATTACGCGATGATGCGCGAAGTGGTTCGGCGGCGCTTTCTGCAGGATTGGCCGAGACCGGATCTGGTGCTGATTGACGGCGGACGCGGGCACGCGGCGGCGGCCAAAGAAGTCCTCGATGAATTGAAAATCAATCTGCCGGTGGTGGGATTGGCCAAAGAATTTGAGCAGCTCTTTTTGCCGGGCCGGTCCGAGCCGATCCTGCTGCCGCCGACTTCCAAAGCGCTGCATGTTTTACAGCGTGTTCGGGATGAGGCGCATCGCTTTGCCATCGGTTACCACCGGCGCCTGCGCGGGAAAAAGGCGCTGCGCTCGGCGCTGGATGAAATTCCCGGCGTGGGGCCGCGCCGCCGCCGGGATCTTTTGGTGCAGTTTGGATCGGTGGATGCCATTCAGAACGCGAGCGTTGAAGAATTGTCCGCCATTCGCGGGATCTCCACCAACACCGCTGAACGGATACTTCGGTGTCTGACACCGAAGGGGGGAGCCGAAGGGGGCAGGTCATGAAGAAACTTCCGTCGGACTGGCGCGAGCGGTGCACCCCTTTTCAACAAAAAGTTTACGAAGCGCTTCTTGCGATTCCCAAAGGTCAGGTCCGAACTTACGGTGAAATTGCGCGCAAAATTGGAAAGCCGAAAGGAGCTCGCGCCGTCGGACAAGCGCTCAAACGCAATCCGTACCCGCCTACGATTCCGTGCCACCGCGTGATCGCCGCCGGCGGCGACTTGCGCGGATACTCCGCTGCAGGCGGTTTGAAACGCAAGCGCCAACTCCTGCAGCGCGAAGGAGTTCAGTGCTAGTCAGTTCCGACGCCGCCTTAAGCCGGCAATTGCGCACGGAATTTTTGGCAGGGCAAATGCCGGTAAAAGCGTTCGTCGACCGAACGCTCGTCTTCTTTCAGAATCAGCCGCTTCCTCCCAAACAACTGGTGGTTCATCCGGAGCGTTATTGGCCCAGCTCTTTAAAGATGAGCGCCGCTAACGTTGCGCGCTTTCAGAGTTTGGCATGGGATTTGATTGAGCGTTCGACGCTGGATCCGCATGTTCGGCAGCAGGCCCAGGGAGCTGTCGATGAATTGATGGGCAGGATGGACGGAGAGATTTTGCCGGGACGCCTGATGCAAGAGTGCGCCGATTCTGAAATTGTGGAGATGTACTGCGAATTGGTTCGCGTGGTCACGAATGTTGCCGATCCGTACAGCGCGCTCAAGTCCGGCTACAATTCCCAAGCCCTTCGGTATTTGCCGGAGATGGGAAAACAGATTGATTCGTTGGCGAATTTACAGGCGCGGTTCAAAACGGCCATCTCTTTGGGCATCATCGGAAATGCCATTGATTTTGCCGACCCGCTCAGAAAAGCCCACCTGGAAAACCACGGCTTTGACATCGAGCAGGAATTTCAGAAAGCGGAGCACTTGGCTTATGCCCACGGTTTGGATGCGCGCGACAGTTTTCTGAAGCAACTGCGTTCTCAGTCGAATCAGTTGATCCTATTTCTGGTGGACAACGCCGGTGAAATCATTTTTGACATGCCGCTGGTGCGGCTTTTGTTGAGCCAGGGATATTCGGTGGTCTTGGCCGGCAAGCAGATTCCTTGCTACAACGACATGACGGCTGCGGAGCTTCGCGCGCTGCTTGTCAATCCAACGCTTCGAAATTTTTTCGGATCGCACATTCCTTACGTCTCGGTCGTTGACAGCGGCACGATGATGATCGGTTGTGATCTGCGCCGGGCCACGCCGGAACTCATCGAATATTGGAATAGAGCCGGCATGGTCTATGCCAAAGGGCAGGGCATGCTTCAAACCCTGCGCTGCGCCGAGCTGACGCGAGACGTCTTTCACGCCGTGCAGGTCAAAGACCCCGCCTATTTCCACGAAGGGGTAGAATTGAAAGCGGGTGATGCGCTGTTTCTGCGCACCCGTCCGGCGTAACCCATCCGCCCCGCGCGTTCACGGGAGATATGGTCATAGAATACGGTTGATGTCAAATTACATTTGATATATCATCAATTTCATCCCGCTTGCCGGTTGTCAGCGACCCCGCGAACAATCGGCTTAACAAAAAGCCCTCGGCCGCCTATAATGACCTCAGGGCTCAACGCGAATATGGAAGAACCCGTGAGCCCCAACGTCCCCGAGATCACCCAGGACCTATTTCAGACCATGACGACAGCCGTTGCGCCGGCACAGCGCCATTTGGAATCCGGCATCTTGGATCGGGTCATCCAGGGTGATTGCCTGGCTGTACTTGGGAAGCTACCGGCTTCCTCCGTAGACCTGATTGTGACATCGCCTCCGTATGCAGACAACCGGAAGGGTGTTTACAATGGTATTGCACCCGACCGGTACGTGGAATGGTTCCTGCCCATCGCCGGGCAACTCCAGCGCGTCCTCAAGCCCACGGGATCGTTCGTGCTCAACATCAAAGAGCGGGCGGTGAACGGGGAGCGCCATCCCTACGTGTTACAGCTTACCCTGCGGCTCCGGGAGCAGGGGTGGTTGTGGATTGAGGAGTATATCTGGCACAAGAAGAATTGCTACCCGGGTCGGTGGCCCAACCGATTCCGGGATGCGTGGGAACGATGCCTCCATTTTTCGAGGCAGAAGCGCTTCCGCATGTACCAGGACGCCGTGATGGTACCCATGGGGAATTGGAAGGTTTCCCGGCTGAGAAATCTCAGTGAAACCGACAAGGTACGGGATAACTCTCAGGCGTTAAGCGGTTTCGGCAAGCGCGTGGCGAATTGGGTCGGGAGAGAACGCGCTTACCCGACAAACGTGCTCCACATGGCGACGGAGTGCGGCAACAAAAATCATAGCGCCACGTTCCCTGTGGCACTCCCAGATTGGTTCATACGGTTGTTTACGAAACCAGGCGATGTCGTGCTGGATCCCTTCATGGGATCTGGGACCAGTGCAGTGGCCTGCGTGCGTGCGAGACGCCATTTTATCGGCGTCGAGATCAGTGCAACCTATTGTCAGCAGGCGAAGGAGCGGATTCGTGCCGAGCAGCGCACTCTCCGCGACAACGGCCACGGTGGACGATGAGCCACGTCTCGTTCCGAACGCTTGAGCGCCTCATCAAGACGAGCCTTGCCGATTTCTACAGACGTCGAATCGTCAAGTTGCAAGGGTTGGACCTCAAGGCCACATTGCGACGGAAGAATCCATATCTTTTTCGCGCGACTGGTGTCCAGAAGGCATCGGAAATCGTGAAGGATTTGTTGAGGGCTTACGTATCTTCCTCTGACGAGACGATCTTTGGAGACGCCTTCTTCGAGCCGATTGCCAAGATTGTGACCGGGGGAACCGTGAGCGATGGATATGGCGTCGACGTCCTAAAGGAAACCAAGGATAGGTGTATCGCGATCTCAGTCAAATCCGGACCGAACTGGGGCAACTCCAGCCAGAGGCGAAGGCAAGTACAGGACTTCGAACAGGTCCGCCAACGCCTCCTTAAAACCCACAAGGCGTTCGATGCGTTGTTGGGGTATGGCTACGGCAGGAAGTTGAGTGATCCCGCTAAGGACCACCCATATCGGGAGCGGTCAGGACAGGCATTTTGGGAAGAGCTGACCGGAGACCCAGAATTCTATTTGAAGCTCATGCGCTTGATGAAGGATTATCCCAGGCGGCATCGCCAGCAGTACAAGCTGGAGTGGAGTAAGGCCGTCAACCGTTTCGAACGGGAATTCCTGATAGCATTTTCAATGCCCAGCGGCGAAATTGATTGGGAGAAGTTCGCCCGGTTCAACAGCGGCAAGCGGTAACACTCCTCGCCGCTGGCGACGCGCTGTTTCTGCAGTCGGTCCCGGCCTGATGCCTTGTCCGGCCGCCGGCGGGCGCGGTATAATCCTCCCCGATGCCCGAAGCGATCTCCAGCCAATTGGCCTCTCTGAGAACCACGCTCCAAAACCTGCGGAGGTATCTTTGACCTGGACGCCAAGGAAGCCCGCGTCCAGACGCTGGAATCGCAGATCTCTGCCCCCGGTTTTTGGGATCGGCCCCAACCGGCGACCACCGCCGTCATCCAAGAAATCAAGGATCTGAAGTCGATCATCGAGCCTGGGCGCCTGCCATCCCGTGCCACCGCGTCATTGCCGCCGGAGGGGGTTTGGGTGGATACTCCGCTGCGGGCGGTTTGAAACGAAAACGCCGATTATTGCGGCGGGAAGGAGTTCATTGCTGATCAGTTCCGATGCGGCATTGAGCCGTCCCCTGCGCGCGGAGTATCTGGCGGGGCGAACCTCTGTGAAGGCGTTCGTGGACCGAACGCTTGTCTTCTTCCAGAATCCCCCACCGCCTTCGCCGGCATTGGTCGTCGAGCCCGGATGATTGATTCCCGACCGCCTGCTTTTTTCTACGTCAACGGCAATCTCGGCCTTTATTACGAAAATGTTCTACAGTTTGATTCTTCAACTCGTCGCACCATTTCCGATACGCTCGAAGAGCAGAAACAATCGCGCGACCACGCGTTCTCTGCCTAAGGGCCTGACCGGAAATAACTGAATCCATTGGACCAGTGGCTTTTGATCCAGCCCGTCGTTGCTCATCGCTCGAAACCAGACGAGGTTGCTCGCTCTTCGCGCCTTGTTCTGAATCAAAATCCCCTCGGCCAAATGGAACAGTTATTTCCGGTCAGGCCCTAAAGAGACAAAGAGCCGAATACCTTGTGCTGCTGTCAATGACCGCGGTATAATCCCTCCCTATGCCCGATGCCATTTCCCAATTGACCTCTTTGAAGACGACGCTTCAAAACCTGCGGAGGTATCTTTGACCTGGACGCCAAGGAAGCCCGCGTCCAGACGCTAGAGTCGCAGATCAGCGCCCCCGGTTTTTGGGATCAGCCCCAACCGGCGACCACCGCCGTCATCCAAGAAATCAAAGATCTCAAATCAATCATCGAGCCGTTGGCGGCCTGCGCCCAGGAGCTCAAAACCCTCGAAGAATTGGCCCCCCTGGTCGGCGCTTCGGATGAATCCACTGCCAAAGAGCTGCAAGCCCATCTCGAATCTCTCAAAAAACAGCTCGATGGCATGGAACTGAAAACTCTTTACCAGGGCCCGCATGACCGCAACAACGCCATCCTTTCCATTGCCGCCGGGGCAGGGGGAACCGAGTCGTGCGATTGGGTTTCCATGCTGCTGCGCATGTATCAGCGCTGGTCGCAGGCCAAGGGGTTCACCGTTGAAATGCTGGATTATCTGGCGGGGGAAGAAGCCGGCGTCAAAAGCGTCACTTTGCTCATCAAGGGCAGCGGTGCGTACGGTAATCTGAAATCGGAACGCGGCGTCCATCGGCTGGTGCGCATCTCCCCCTTCGACTCGAACAAGCGCCGGCACACCTCGTTTGCCGCCGTTGACGTGGTGGCCGAAATCGAAGACGACACCGGCATCCACATTGAAGAAAAAGATCTGAAGATTGACGTTTTTCGCTCCTCGGGGGCCGGCGGGCAAAGCGTCAACACGACGGATTCCGCCGTGCGCATCACGCACATTCCGACCGGCATGGTGGTGCAATGCCAGAACGAGCGCTCGCAGCTCAAGAACAAGCACCAGGCCATGAAGGTGTTGCGCGCCCGGCTTTTTGAGATTGAACAGCAAAAGCGGGACGAGCAGTTGGCCAAAGAGTACAGCGAGAAGCAAAAAATCGAGTGGGGCTCCCAGATTCGCTCCTACGTGCTGCATCCCTATCAAATGGTCAAAGATCACCGCACCGGCGCCGAAACGGGCAAGGCGCAGCAAGTGTTGGAAGGTGAAGCATTGGATCCTTTTATCGAGGCATTCTTAAGATGGAAAGCCGCCCAAAATATCAAGGGAGCCAAGGTTAAAAAATAAATGTTGAATTGGATGCTCGCCAAAGTCGTCGGTTCGCAGAACGAGCGGACTCTGAAAAACATGAGACCTAAGGTAGAGGCCATCAACAAACTGGAGCCATCCGTCCAGGCGTTGGGCGAGAAAGACTTTGCCTCCAAAACCGCTTCCTTAAAAGAAAAGGTTCAGGATGCTTTGAATCAAGCGCTCGCCGGCGATCCGATGCCCGCCGACCCGGACGATGAAGACGCCGCGCGCGCCTGGCGCAAACGCCAGCGGGCCGCCGAGCGCCGCATTTTGGATCAGGTTCTCCCGGAAGCTTTTGCCATGGTGCGCGAGGCCAGCCGCCGCGTGACGGGGATGCGTCATTTTGACGTCCAGCTCATGGGCGGCATTGTTTTGCATGAAGGCAAAATTGCCGAGATGACCACCGGAGAGGGCAAGACTTTGGTGGCCACTTTGCCTGTTTATCTGAACGCGTTGACCGGCCGCGGCGTGCATGTCGTCACGGTCAACGATTACCTGGCAAAACGCGACCGGCAGTGGATGGGCCCCATCTACGAATATCTGGGGCTTTCCATCGGCGTCATCCAACACGCGATTATGGACCCGGAGCGGCAGGCCGCTTACGGAAGCGACATCACCTACGGCACCAACAACGAATTCGGCTTTGATTACCTGCGCGACAACATGAAGTACCGTCTCGAAGAGATGGTGCAGCGCCGATACCATTTCGCCATTGTCGATGAGGTGGACTCCATTCTTGTGGATGAAGCGCGCACCCCTTTGATCATCTCCGGTCCCGCGGAGCAATCCACCGAGCTTTATTTTCAAATCGATGGAATCATTCCAAAGCTCAACCGCGAAGTGGATTATCAGGTGGATGAAAAGTCCCACACGGTGAGTTTGACGGAAGGGGGCGTTCACCGGGCCGAGCAGCTCTTGGGTCTGGAAAATCTCTACGAAGACCGCAACATGGCCTTGGTCCATCACATCACCCAGGCGTTGCGGGCCCATTCGCTCTACCATCGCGACGTCGATTACATGATCAAAGACGGGGAAGTGGTCATCGTTGATGAATTCACCGGACGCCTCATGCCGGGGCGCCGCTGGTCGGACGGGCTGCACCAAGCCGTGGAAGCCAAAGAAGGCATGAAGATTGAGCGGGAAAATCAGACGCTGGCCACCATCACTTTCCAGAATTTCTTCCGCATGTACGGCAAATTGGCCGGCATGACCGGAACCGCCTCGACGGAAGCGGCGGAGTTCGCCGAGATTTACAAATTGGACGTTGTCACGGTTCCGACGAACCAGTCGATGATCCGCGTGAATCACCCGGACCAGGTCTACCG
>JACQQZ010000081.1 GCA_016206755.1 Candidatus Omnitrophota bacterium | reverse complement strand
GCCTAGGACACTACCCTCTCACGGTAGGAACAGGGGTTCGATTCCCCTTGGGGCTACTCTTGACCCAGCTTTTCTCCTCTTGGGCAAGAGTAGGGGAGTTGTGCGCCGAGCAACGCGAGGAAAAGCGAGGCGGTCTCGCCGAGCGCCAGCACAACGGCTGGCCGAAACAGTTACCCAGCGCTAGAAGCGCGCAGTTCAGCCAAAATTAGACCGATATAAATCGGTTTGTGCTATACTTTTTTCGGACTTCCTAGTTCAAGGAGAAGCTCTTCCGCTATGATTAGTGGCTCAATTCAAATCAAAGAAAATATGGTAGAGGTTACCCTTCCTGTCCAAATCAAAGAAGAGGGTGGGCGACACGTTATTTATGCTGACTGCTTAAATCTCTGCGGTCATGGCAAATCTATTGAAGAAGCGAGACGTGACTTCGAATCTGCCTTAAAAATCTTCTTCGAAGATGTCATCGACAGAAAAACAATTGACCAAGCGCTTGAAAAACTTGGCTGGACTAAGATGCGGGATACTGCACAATGGGAAGCCCCAATTCACCACCTGCCATCCGAATGGGCGACTTGTATGAAAGTACCTTTAGAGCTTGCCTCATAATCAGATTTGCCCGATCCCCAAAGAGTTGTTCTGCAAGTTCCTAGAAAAAGTTCTCTGCCAAGCCCGAGGGACACCTTACGGCCGCGTAAAGTACATACGTGATGATCTTCTGTGGCCGGTGCAATTTAAGGACCAGCCCATTGTCGACGAGGCGGATATTCGGATGTGCTTAAGAACGCTTGGTATGTCCGCCAGTGGCTACCTTGAAATCTTGAATAGCATAGATCCGCTCACTTAGGTTGTGCGGGGCTTGAAGAGGCCGAGACTTGAAGTGAAGCCGTGCACGAAATTCCGACCGGACACGGGACCGATTTCGCCGTTGCAGAAAAATCCCCCCACCGGTTTTCCGCCAATGGCTGCCTGAATGATTTTGATGTCGTGGTTGGGCTCGCCGTAGAGATCTTGGCCTCGCCCCAAACAACTGAAGAGCAATCCACCCGCCGCCGTTTTGGGGGAAGCCCCGCCTTCTTTGAGAACTGTTTTGAGATCTTCCCGGGAGCTTTCAGCGTCGCGGACTTGGAATTGAACCGTTTGCCCGACTTGAATTTGATCGCCGACGACCAGGGCCCCGCTTTCCGGGTCCATCCCGGCGAGGTTTCTAATCAGGAAGTCTCCGCGATCAAACTTTGCTTTGCGCTCGTCCATGACGATCCCGATGAGCAGCGCGTGCTGGGCGAGTTTTTGATCCTGCGGAGGAAGGGTGTGAAACAGTTGTTGAAGCGCTTCCATGGCGGGAACGCCCGCCAACTCCAAAAGGGTATTGCCTTCGGCCTTGGTGATGATGAATGTCCTTCCAATCGGCCGGCATCCTTGAGCGACCACGGTTTGCAAAGCGATGTCCCCGGTCATGAGCATCCCCACGGCGCCTTCCTCCATCACCTCGTCATTGAGAAAAATGCGGTTCCCGCCCCGCTGATTTGCGCCGCTGGCCAACCCGCCGATCAAAGGCAGTTTGGGATACAGGCGCGTCAGAAGGGGAATCAGCGTCATCACGTCGCATGAGAACGGTTCGGGCAAGAGGATGCCGATCGGTTGTTCCGTGTCTGCCACGCCCAATTTTTCGATCCAGAACCCTGCTTCTGTTTGCTCGAGGTCATCCGGCTTGATGGAAAACGGATGAAGTTTGACGCGGGGAAGGTGTGCCGCCACCAGAGACATGGCCGGAGCGCCTTCCAGTTCGCGGTCCGGTCCGATGATTCCCCCTCCCGTGCAACCGATCAGCAGAGGAGACCCCAGCGCTTGCCGGATGTGCCGGACGTGAGCGCCCCAGTCGGCTTTGTAGAGGGGAGAAGCGAACCAAAACGCTGCATCGGCAGGGGAATCTTTGAGTTGTCCCGCGACTTGTTCCGCCACTGATTTCGTGGCTTGAACAGGGTCTGAGAGATCTGTCATTGCCGACGCAAACTGCATCCTATTGGAAATCCGCCATGGCTGCATTTTACCATGGGGTGATAAAATGAATGTCCATCCGATGAACAATGACCCGGTCCAATTTTGCGGTTTATCCAGGATCGAAGAAGCCGCCCGCTTGATCCGGGCGGGCGAGCCGGTGGCTTTTCCGACGGAGACCGTCTATGGCTTGGGAGCGGATGCGACCCATCCGAAGGCCGTTGCCAAAATTTTTGCGATCAAGGGCCGCCCGGCATTTGACCCGCTGATCGTCCATGCCGCCTCTGAGGCGCAGGCCGTTTCCTTGTGGACGGAATGCCCTGAGCCGGCGCGGCTTCTGATGGAAAATTTTTGGCCCGGGCCGTTGACGCTGGTTTTGCCCAAAGCGGCCGGTGTTCCTGATTTGGTCACGGCAGGCCTGCCCAGTGTGGGGGTGCGTATCCCCAATCACCCGGTCGCATTGGACCTGATTCGCCGCAGCGGCGTTCCGATCGCCGCGCCGAGCGCCAATCGTTTTGGGGGGATCAGTCCGACGACAGCGCAGGCCGTCGCGCAGGAATTGGGAGAGAAAGTAAAGTTGATCCTCGATGCGGGTCCAACGCGCGTCGGCGTGGAATCCACCGTCGTCACTTTTCAAGCGGGTACGCCGGTGGTCCTGCGTCCGGGTGGAGTTCCGATCGAGGCCATTGAACGCATCGTTGGGAAAGTCAGGATGCACAATGCATCGGACGACCCGCGACTCTCCCCGGGAATGCTCACACGCCACTATGCCCCTGCAACTTCTCTGTATGTTCTGCGTCAAGCCAGCGTGAATCGCTGGTCCTCCGCGATCCAAATTCCCAGCGGAAAAATTGGATTGTTGTCGTACGCGCCGGTGAAAGTTCCCCCCGGAGTTTCGGCAATCGAAATTCTCAGCTCCACCGGAAATCTCGTCGAATCGGCCGCCGGATTTTTTCAAGCCCTGCGCCGTTTGGACGCCGCCGGCTTGGACGCGCTGGTTGGTTTTCCGGTTCCCCTGAAAGGGCTGGGTCGGGCATTGGCAGACCGCCTGGAGAGAGCTTCGGCCGGTCAAGCACGCCTGGAGTCCGGAAAACTCGTGCTACAATCAGCTTCATGACGCCCCGCATCAAGATTCTGGTGGTGGAAGATGAAAAAAACATCGCCCGGGTGGTTTCCTACAATCTGGAGCGCGCCGGCTATCAGATATCGACCGCTTACAACGGGCAGGAAGCCCTCGAAAAAATTAAGCGCGACGTTCCGCAGCTGATCATTCTGGATTTGATGCTCCCGAAGGTGGATGGCTTGGAAGTTTGCCGTCAGGTCAAAGCCAATCCAAAAACCACCCAAATTCCCATCATCATGCTGACCGCCAAAACGGAAGAGGCCGACCGGGTGGTGGGGTTAGAGCTGGGCGCGGATGATTATGTGACCAAGCCGTTTAGTCCGCGCGAATTGGCCGCCCGCGTCAAGGCGGTGCTGCGCCGTTCACAAAAAACCGCTCCGGCGGATGTTTGGCGCTGCGGGACTCTGGAAATTGATTGGGGGCGCCGGACGGTCAGAGCCAGGAAAACGGTGATCGATCTGACCCTCAAGGAATTCGACCTCCTTAAAACTCTGATCGAATCGGAAGGCCGCGTTCTTTCCCGCGAAAAACTCCTCGAACAAGTCTGGGGTTACGATCAGGCCATCGAGATCCAGAGCCGTACCGTCGACTTGCACGTGAGCCAGCTCCGGCATAAGCTGGGAACGGAAGGCAAGCGCATCCTCACGGCCGCCGGCGTCGGCTACCGTTTTAAGATGCCGGACGAAGAATGAAACGGCTTCCTTTGCTTTTCGCGGCAGCGACATTCACCGGCTTGTCGGCGCTTGTTTTCACGGTTAAAAATCTCTCGGATGTTTCTGCAATTTTACTGGTCGCGATCCTGACACTCGCCTCGTTTTTCTTCGGCGTGCGCCTGTCCAAGCGTTTTGAGGCCATGGTTCTTGAATCCAATCGGCTGGCAAAAACCTTGGAGGAAAGAATCCGTTCTTTGGAGACGAGCCGCCGGCAAATCGAAAGCATTGTTCAGCACATGGCCGAGGGCGTTTTGGCCATCGGGGCAGATTCAGAGCTGTTGCTGGCCAATCCAGCCGCATTGGAAATTTTGAGCATCGAGACCGATCCTGTCGGAACATTGTTTTCATCTCTGGTGCGCCCGCCGGAATTTTTAGAGCTTTACCGGCAGACGCAAACCGGCGGCAGGCCGCAGAGCCGGGATGTGACTTTGTATGCTCCCACGGAACGCCACCTGCGCGTTCAGGCGGTTTCTTATCCGATGGGTCCTTCCAAGTCGGGCGTGCTCATGGTGTTGCACGACATCACGGACCTGAAGCGCCTGGAGAGTCTCCGGCGGGATTTTGTGGCCAATGTTTCGCATGAATTAAAAACTCCGCTCACAGTGATCCGGGCTGCTGTCGAAACGCTGCTGGAAGGCGCTTTGTCCGACCCGAAGTACGGCCGCTCTTTCGCCGAATCGATCTCGGAGGAATCGGAACGCCTGGACCGTTTGGTGGAAGATCTTCTGACGTTGGCGCGGGTCGAGCAGGGATCCGCAACTCTCGTGCGTGTTCCGATCGATTTTCCAAAATTAATCCAGCAAGAAATTAGCCGGCATCTTTCCACCGCCGAAGAGCGGGTTGTTGATCTGAAAACGGGCGCTTTGGATGTTGTTCATTCTCCCTCGGGCGATCCCAAGCAGATTTCCGAAGCGTTCAGCAACCTTCTGGAAAACGCCATCAAATACAACCGGGAAGGCGGCGGAGTGGTGGTTCGGGCCTATGAAGAACCGCCTTTTGTTTGCCTCGAAGTCAAAGACACCGGCATTGGAATTCCGCCGGAAGACATCCCGCGTATTTTTGAACGTTTTTACCGGGTCGACAAGGCGCGTTCCCGGGAAACCGGCGGCACCGGCCTGGGGC
>JACQQZ010000087.1 GCA_016206755.1 Candidatus Omnitrophota bacterium | reverse complement strand
GGACCATGTTTTTCGTTTGCTGAACGTTTTCTTTTTGATGTGCATTTCTTTTCTGCCGTTTCCAACCGCCATTCTCGGAAAGTATTTCGGCAAACCGGCCGCGATGCACACCGCAGTCGCATTTTATGCGTTCGGCCTGCTGTTGCCGGCCTTCGGCTGGCTGGTCGTGTGGCTCTATGCATGTTCCAGGAAACTCATCGATCCCCGCCTGAGCCCCGGCTTCATCCGGCATGTCACGCAGCAGACCCTCACCTCCAACGGCTTATTCATCATTGCCATGCTCACCGCGTTTTGGAGCGCCAAAGTCAGTCTGGGGATCTGCATCGGACTGACCTGTCTCTATCTGATGCCGCCCAAAAAACCGGTCTATCGATAAAGGTCGTTTCAGATGACCTCCCACGAAGACCCGCTCATCACGCATCCGACAGGGTTCACCCTGCCGGTGAAATTGGCGGTAGGGTTTACGCTGCTGTATCTGGCCGCTGCCGCAGGATATGCTTACTCCAAGGAAAACAAAGAATTCCTCTTCCATATCTTCGCCGTATTGCCGGCACTGGGGTTGATCTGCCTCATGCACCGTCGCATCCGATTTGGACCTCTCATGCTCTGGGGTTTAAGCGTTCTTGCGCTGCTTCATCTGGCGGGCGGGCTCGTTAATCTGTCTCGCGGAGTTCCCACGGAAGGCGAGAAGATCCTCTACAATTTGTGGCTCGTCAAACCGTATCTCAAATACGACCGAGTTGTTCATGCTTTTGGAAGCGCGATGGCGACCTGGTTTTGCTGGCAGCTGATGCAAAGGGCGGTGGCGAGCAAGGCCGGATGGGCGTATCGCGATCTTCACCCCAGCGGAGAGCTCCTCTTGTTTTGCATTCTGTCCGGGATGGGGTTTGGGGCCATCAACGAAGTCATTGAGTTTTATGTGACGCGCATCGTCCCCGACAACAATGTCGGCGGCTACGTGAACAATGCCATGGATCTTGTGTCGAATGCGGTCGGAAGCTTGACCGCCGCAACGGCCATCAAGCTCCATTACTGGCGGAAGAAATAGTACCAGCGGTACCGTTTCCGGGAGTGCCAGGTTCATCTATGAGACCCGGACCAGCGCCCTTTATCAGGAGCCGTCTTGATGTGGCACGTCTACATGCTGCAATGTGTGAATGGCTCGCTGTATACTGGTATTACAACCGACTTGGTTCGTCGCTTGCATGAGCACAATGACGGCCAAGGCGGTGCCTATACTCGCGCCCATCGTCCGGTGAAGCTGATTTACCAAGAATTTTTCCGGGACAGATCCGCCGCGCAGCGCCGTGAGTGTGAAATCAAAAGCTGGCCTCGAACCAAAAAAGAGAGCTTTTTGCTTCAGAACGCTTGACGATCCTGCGAAGCCCCCAAGTTCTTAATCGGCGGGGTGTTCCAGTTTTTCGCGGGTGTCTTCTTCGAGGTGGTAGACGTACTCTGCGTAGCTGCCTGGATACTGCACGACCAATCCTTGCTTGACCTCCACGATCTGCGTGGCCACCATGTTCACAAAAGTCCGGTCGTGGCTGATGAAAAATACCGTCCCTTGAAATTTCCGCAGGGCCTCCCCCAATGCCTCGACCGTGTCGAAGTCCAAATGGTTGGTCGGCTCATCCAAGAGCAAAACCGAGCGTTTACTCAGCAAAAGTCCCGCCAAACACACCCGCGCGCATTCCCCGCCGCTTAAAACCGAAATCGGTTTTCGGACGTCGTTGCCCTTAAACAAAAAGCTTCCTGCCATGGCGAGAATTTCCTGCCGCGCGACACCCTTGGCGGCGCTTCGTTCTAGATGCGTCAAGACGTTGTCCGATCCTTGGAGTGCAGCCGCGACATGCTGGGCATAGTAGGCCGCTTCGCAGCTGTAGCCCCATCGGAAATTTCCTTCTTTCGGCGGCAGATTGCCCGCAATGGTTCGAAGGAACGTGGTCTTGCCTTGGCCGTTTTCTCCCAGCACGGCAACGTGCGCGCCATGATCGATGCTCATGCGAATGCCGCCGGCCACCCATTTCTCAGGATAGCCGATGCCGAGCTGCTCGCAGCGAAAAGCTTGCCCGCTTCGCGGAGCCACAGGAGGGATCTTCATGTGGGCGCGGCTCGTTTCTTTGGAGATGTCAATGGTTTGTAATCTCTCAATCTGCTTCATTTTCGAGCGCGCCTGGCTGGCTTTGGAAGCTTTGGCGCGGAAACGGTCAACGAATTTTTGCAATTGCTTGCGCTTGGCCTCAACCCCTTTGTTGTAGCTCACGGCCTGGGTTTCTTGTTCGGCTTTGAAAGTGAGATACTCTTCGACCGTGCCGGGGTAGAGGGTCAGTTCGCCCTCTTCAGCTTCCAGGGTGTGGTCGCAAGTTTTCTTCAAGAATTCCCGGTCGTGGGAAACAATCAAGAACCCGCCGTCGAAATTCTGCAGAAATTCTTCCAAGAGGATCAGGGTTTTTAAGTCCAAATAGTTGGATGGCTCATCCAGAATCAGGAAGTTCGGGTCGCGCAGCATCATGGCGGTGAGCTTCACGCGCGTTTGGAATCCACCGGAGAGATTTTTAACAGGGGACTCCATCTGCCCCTGGGATATTTGAAACCGGGCGGCGATTTGGCCGCAGCGCCAGGATTCCTCGCCGGTGGCCCGCATCAGATAATCTTCGACTGTCTCATCGTTGCGAAAAGTGTCGTGCTGTTCCAAATAGCTTAAGCGCAGATCGGCGCTGGGGGTAATTTCCCCCTCATCAGGCAGTTCGTGGCCGATGATCATTTTGCACAGCGTGGATTTGCCCGCGCCGTTGCGGCCGATGAAACCGGTTTTTTGTTCGGTGCTGAGGGTCACCACCGCCTCGTCGAGCACGGTGCGGTCTCCAAAACGCTTGCTGACGTTATTGATCTGCAAAAGGGCCGGCATGGTTTTGGTAGCTTAGAGCTTGGCGGTTTCGGCGTCAATGGAATATGATGGGGGTATGTTGAAGCGTCCTCTTCCGGGCATCCTGTCTCTGCTCCTCGTTCTCACGGCGGATGTTCCTTGCGCGGCCGGCTCAGAAGGGGTTGTCTCTATTCGCGGCGCTGTCCAGATGCCTCTGGAGCAGTTTACCATTCCGGCAGAAAGATTGGATGTTTCAGAAATCAATCTTGTCTCGGATGTCCTGGCTGTGGCAGGGCACGCCGTGGTGGGGCCTGCCGGATCCGCTTTGATTGATGTTGAAAGAATGGATGATTTCGATCTCGTGGTTTACCTGGGCTATCCTGAAGAGAAATTCAGGGAGGGCACGGCCTATTTTCTGGACACGTTGTTTGCCTACCTGAAAATTCGTTACGGCAGATTCGGATTGGTTGTGGAACCGGGGCAGTTTGTCGTTGTCAACGATGAAGCCGTGAATACCTGGTTTGACATGAAGCATCCTGAAACCGGAAAGTCGCTTCCGGTCCGGATGCTCCTTCGATCGCCCCGCTGCGCCCAGTTTGATATTCTGGATGAATCCCGCAAGCCGGCGGGCGGCTTCAACCCTCTGACGCCTTACTTCGCGCTCGGTGAAAACGAAGACGTCGTCAAATTCTTTGAGCAGTTTTCCACGGTTGTTTATCCGGAAGAAACCTTGGCGGAATCGCTCTTGCGGTGGTATGTGGAGCTGACCGTGCAAGCTTATTCAAAAAGGTCTTGGCCTGGCTTGGCGATGGCGGCCTATGCCTCGGGCGATTTGGATCGGGCCCGGGAGCTGATGGCCGAGTCGGGGGATTTTGATGCCGCGCTGAAAGCGCTGCGGTTGCCGCCGGATTTCTTATCCCGCATTCGGCAGATCCGCAGCGCGGCTGCCAGGCCTGGTGGGGCAACCCCCCGTTGAACCGGTATTCGTTTGTAACCCTCTGGAGGTTTTCAGCGCCGCTGGAGAAAGTTTGGAATGCCATTGACGCCGCCGAACAGTGGCCGCTGTGGTGGAAAGGGCTTCAGAGCGTCCGGACGCTGCGGGCGGCCACCGGTCCAAACGGCGTGGGTTCCATCAAGCGTTTCGTTTGGAGAGGCGCGCTCCCTTATCGCCTTGCGTTTGATATGACTGTCCAAAGCGTGGAGCCAATGCGCCGGATTGAATCGGCTGCCGCCGGAGAATTGGAAGGGACCGGCCGCTGGACCTTTTCTTTCTCTAGTGCCCCCGTCGGGGGCACCGGCCCCGTCACCGCCGTCCGCTACGATTGGAACGTCCGCACCCAAAAACCTTGGATGAATTTTTGTGCCCCCCTTGCGCGGCCCCTGTTTATTTGGAATCACAACGTGATCATGAGGTGGGGCGAGCAGGGGCTTTCCAGGCACCTGCGCAGTTGAGATGACGGTTTCGTCATCGGATCGTCATCTGTTTTTTATGTTATTTCGGTAAGTTCATCTTAAGAGCGCCTTTCAGAACCTCGCGTGAACCGCGTGGCGAGCGCCAGGAGCCGGTCGGCAAGACGCGACGACGACGGCGTATCCCCGGCGATACGTCGAGGAGGAGCAACGCCGCCGACCGGCTCCTGCCGCCGCCACCCGGCGGGCGGGGCGGGACTGGCGTCGCGGCGC
>JACQQZ010000093.1 GCA_016206755.1 Candidatus Omnitrophota bacterium | reverse complement strand
CCGCACCACCTGCCTCGGCAATGAAGCGCGCCGCGCTCCCTTGTTTTTCATCAGCGATCCAGATGGGAGGAATGGACCCGTCCTGAATTTCGATACGGCAACCCCCAGATTTTAATGCATCCGGCGGCGGCCTTTTGATCGAATGTATCTTCCGCGCCGTAGGTGGCCAAATTCTTCCGGTAGAGGGCATGTTTCGATTTCCTGCCGACCGGGACCGCCGTTCCGCCCCACAGTTTCATGCGAATCGTTCCGGTCACCCCGCGCTGCGTTTGTTCGATGAAGCCGTCGAGGGCCGTCTTCAGCGGCGTGTACCAGAGTCCATCATAGATCAACCGGGCGTACCGCTGACCCACAATTTCTTTGAACTCCAACAGCTCGCGGTGCAGCGTGAGCGATTCGAGCTCCCGATGCGCCGTTTGCAAAATGGTGCCTGCCGGCGCTTCGTAGACCTCGCGGGATTTGATGCCGACCAAGCGGTCTTCGACCAAATCGGTGCGGCCCACGCCGTAGCGCGATCCCAAGCCGTTGAGTTGCTGGATGAGTTTGGTCAGGCCGATCCGCTTGCCGTTGACGCCCACCGGCACGCCCCGCTCAAAATCCACGTTCACGTAGTGCGGTGCTTTCGGAGATGCCAGAGGCGAGCGCGTCCACCGGTACGCTTCCTCGGGCGGTTCCGTCCAGGGGTCCTCCAGCGCGCCGCATTCAATGGAAACCCCCCAAAGATTTTGGTCTAAGGAATAAGGGCTCTTCTTGCTGATCTTGATCGGCAAGCGATGTTTCTGGGCGTAGACGATTTCCTCTTCGCGCGATTTGAGCTCCCATTCGCGCACGGGGGCGACCACTTCCAGCTCCGGCGCCAGCGCCGCCAAGGTCACTTCGAAGCGAACTTGGTCGTTGCCCTTGCCCGTGCATCCGTGGCCGACGGTGCCCGCGCCTTCTTTGCGCGCCACATCCCCCAGGTATTTGGCGATCAGCGGACGGCTGAGTGCTGTGGCCAGAAGATACTTTCCTTCATAAGCGGCGTTGGCTTTGAGCGATGGAATGACGAAGTCCCTGGCGAATTCTTCGCGCAGATCGTGCACCACGGCTTTGACGGCGCCGCAGGCCAGCGCGCGCCGGCGCGCTTGGCGCAGATCTTCTCCCTGCCCGACATCCGCGCAGTAAGCGATGACGGAGAAGCCGCGATCTTTGAGCCATTGAATGCAGACGGTGGTGTCCAATCCGCCCGAATACGCCAGAACGACTTTTTTCACGATTTCCTCCTGGCTCCCCGCAAGAGCCACAGTAAAATTGCTTTTTGAAGATGGAGCCGGTTTTCTGCCTGATCGTAGATGATGGAGTGCGGAGAATCCAAGACCTCATCCGTGACTTCTTCGCCGCGATGCGCCGGCAGGCAGTGCATGACCGCGTAACGCTTCTCGGCCAACGCGGCCAATTGCTTGTTGAGCTGGTACGGTTTGAAAGATTTCAGGCGCTTGGCGCGTTCTTTTTCCTGTCCCATGCTGACCCAAACATCGGTGTACAGAACGGAAGCTCCCGCCGCCGCTTCTTTGGCGTTGTGCGTCAGGGTGATTTTCGCCCCGGACCGTTTGGCGATTGTCCTGACTTCTTCCTGAATGACGGCATCCGGCTCATAGCCCCTGGGGGCGGCCACGACCAGGTGGGCGCCCAGCAACGCGCATCCGTGCATGAGCGAGTGGCAAACGTTGTTGCCGTCGCCGATGTAGGCGATTTTCTGTTTTAAATTGCCGAAACGCTCCAGGATCGTAAACAGATCGCTCAGGGCCTGGCAGGGGTGATGGACATCCGAAAGCCCGTTGATGACCGGAATAGCCGCCCACCGCGCCAATTCAACGACGTCCTGATGCAAAAAGGTGCGCGCGGCGATGCCGTCGACGTAGCGTGAAAGGACCCGGGCCATGTCTTTGGCCGATTCCCGCTGTCCCTGCTGAATGTCCTCCGGCCCCAGATAGACGCAACGTCCGCCGAGCTGGTTCATACCGATCTCATAAGAGAGACGCGTCCGCACGGACGGCTTCTGGAAAACGAGCCCCAGCGTTTTTCCGGCCAGCGGCTGCTGCACTTTCACTTTTTGTTTTTTGAGCAGCGCGGTCAGCTCAAAGAGCGCGTCAATTTCTTGGCGCGTTAAATCGGTGGTGGTTAAAATGTGGTGAATCGCCACGTTGGGCTCCTT
>JACQQZ010000077.1 GCA_016206755.1 Candidatus Omnitrophota bacterium | reverse complement strand
AGCAGATTATTTTCCCGGAGCTCGATGCCGATAAGATTCAGCGTGCCCAGGGAATGGACGTCACCCTGTGCATGACGGCAAAAACAATCGATGAGGCGCGCGCGCTCCTGAAGCACCTGGGAATGCCGTTTGCCAAGTCCGGATCCAATTGAGGCGAAGGAGCGGGTGTGGCCAAGAAATCGTTGATTGAAAAGTGGAAGAAAACGCCGAAATTCAAGGTGCGCGGGCACAACCGGTGCAGGGCGTGCGGCAGGCCCAGGGCCTACTACCGGCGGTTTCAGATGTGCAGAATCTGTTTTCGTGAACATGCATCCCGCGGAGAGATCCCCGGGGTGACCAAAGCGAGCTGGTAAATCATGACCCCATCACCTCATTTCGGTCTCGAAGAGACCGTTGGCAACCCGGATTCGAAAGAATTTCATCATAACCTGCAACAACTAAAAGAGCTCCGCCTGCGGCGGACCAATGAGGTGATGAGGTGAGTCAGACGGATCCCATTGCAGATTTTCTAACGCGGCTGCGCAACGCTTCACATGCGAGGATGGAAAAGCTGGACATTCCGGCCAGCCGGATGCGGCGCGAGCTGGCAGAAATATTAAAGCGTGAGGGGTTCATTCAGAATTTTAGAACGGTGGACGCCCAGCCCCGCGCAACCCTGCGCCTTTATTTAAAATACACCAAAGACCGTAAGCCCTTCTTCACGAACATCGAGCGCGTGTCGAAGCCCGGCATGCGCAAGTATGCGCAAAAAGATGCCGTCCCCTCCGTGTTCAACGGCATGGGACTTCACATCCTTTCCACTTCCAAAGGCGTCATGACCGATGCCGAGGCCAAGGCCCAGGGAGTCGGGGGGGAATTGCTCTGCCGGGTCTGGTGACCCCATCACCTGCTTTGTCCGCCGGAGGCGGACTTCAGGTACAAATTACGATGAAAGGTATGAGTATGTTCATAGGAAACAATTTTTGTCAGCGGCCTCTTCGAAGCCGAAAGCAGGTGATGGGGTGAGCCATGTCGCGCGTCGGTTCTAAGCCGATTCCGGTTCCGGAGAAGGTCGGCGTTCAGATTGAAGGCCGGAACGTAAACGTGGAGGGCCCAAAAGGCAAGATGTCGCTTGCGCTGCCTCTTTTGGTGCGTGCGCAGCTCAAAGACGGATGGGTGACTGTTTCCCGTGAGAATGAAAGTAAAAAAGCCCGGTCGTTGCATGGGCTGGGACGCACCCTGATCAACAACATGTTTTTGGGCGTGACCCAGGGTTTCTCCAAAGAGCTCGAAATTCAAGGCGTCGGTTACAAGGCCCAGATCGAAAAAGGCAAAGTCAACCTCACTTTGGGAAAAAGCCACGCGGTCTATTTCCAGATTCCGGCAGGGGTAACGGTGGAAACACCCAAGCCGACGCAGATTGTCATTCAGGGAATGGACAAGGTTTTGGTGGGTCAAACGGCGGCCAGCATTCGCGCCCTTTATCCGGCCGAGCCGTACAAGGGGATGGGGATCCGGTATGCGGGTGAAATCGTTCGCCGCAAGGCCGGTAAGGCAGTTGCATCGAAATCCTAAAATGAATCCAGCCGACACGCTGGAAATTTCCGGTTGGGAGAACGCAGGGACACGCTCATGAGCATGCTGGAGACGATTCAATCGGCAAAAGAATACGGAAGAGTCCGGCGGCATCTGCGCATCCGCAAGCGGCTTCAAGGAACGCCGGAGCGCCCGCGGCTGGTGATTCATCGCAGCCATCTGCACCTGTACGCTCAATTGGTGGATGACGCCGCACAGAAGACGCTGTTGACGCTCGGAACGACGTCGCCCCACTTTCAGGCCAAAAGTAAAAAAGGGGGCAACGTCGAAGCGGCAGAAATTTTAGGGGAACTTGTGGCAAAGACCGCCGCAGCCAAAGGCATCAAGCAGGTGGCTTTTGATCGCGGCGGATATTTGTATCACGGACGGGTGAAGGCATTTGCCCAGGCCGCCCGTCAACACGGATTGGACTTTTAATCATGGCGGATCGAGGGGCACCACAGAGATCTGGTTCGCAGCAAGGCGGGGATCAAGGGGCGCCTTTGGAAAAAGTCATTGCGGTCAATCGCGTGGCCAAAGTCACCAAAGGCGGCAAGCGGCTTTCCTTTACGGCGCTGGTGGTGGTGGGGGATGGCCGCGGACACGTCGGTTGGGCTTCCGGAAAAGCCAATGAAGTGGCGGAGGCGATCCGCAAAGGGCTCTACCAGGCCCGAAAAACTGCTTTCACAGTCAGCTTGAAAGGCGGAACGATTCCCCACGAAGTCATCGGAATTTTTGGCGCGTCGCGCGTTTTGATGAAGCCGGCCGCTCCGGGAACCGGTGTGATTGCCGGGGGCGCCGCCCGTGCGGTTTTGGAAGCAGCCGGTATCCGCGACATCCTGGCCAAGTCTCTCGGCTCCGGAAATGCCATCAACATGGTGCAGGCCACCGTGGAAGGCCTCAGATCTTTAAGAGACCCGCAGACCGTCGTCAACTTGAGAAAAGCGGAGCTCTCATGACCCGAGCCCAGCGGTACCAGCGGTACCGTTTCCGGGAGTGCCGGGTTCAGCCGCTACCCCTGGAATTTTTGAAAATCCGGCAGTACCGGTATGATGGTTTTTATCGATTGACACGAACGGTGCCGCCACCGGCAAGACAGGTGATGGAATGAAACTGAGTAAAATGTCTGTTCCCAAAGGGGCGACGCATCGCACGAAACGCCGCGGATGCGGGCGTTCTTCGGGCCACGGCAAAACTTCCTGCCGCGGACAAAAAGGCCAGCGCGCCCGTTCCGGCCATGGGATTCGCCCCTGGCTTGAAGGCGGACAGATGCCGCTGGTCAAGCGGATCCCGAAGCGCGGGTTTGCGCATGCCCCGAACGTCGAATACCAAATCGTCAATTTGAACCGTCTGGAAAAGCTTGCCGCCGGAACGGTGGTTGATCCGGCTTCGCTTGCGGCGCAGGGTCTGATTCGAAACGCTGCCCGCGCCGTGAAAATTCTTGGAGATGGGAAATTGACCCATCCGCTGATCATCAAGGCCCACGGCTTCTCGGAGAAGGCGGCGGAGCAGATTAAAAAAGCCGGCGGTGAAGCTCACCGGCTTCCTTTGGCCCATCGTGCTCCGAGCGCTGGCAAATAGCTTTAAGATCGCCGATCTTCGGCAGCGTATTCTTTTGACGCTGGGCCTGATCGCCGTTTACCGGATTGGATGCTACATTCCAACCCCGGGAATCAACGGCCGGGCCTTGGCGGAGTTCTTTGACAGAATGGCGCGCACGCAAGGCGGAACCTTGTTTGCGGTGATGGATCTGTTCAGCGGCGCGGCCCTTTCCCAATGCACCATTTTTGCATTGGGAATCATGCCGGCCATCTCGGCTTCGATCATCATGCAGCTGTTGACGGTCGTGTTGCCGGATTTGGAAAAGCTGGCCAAGGAAGGGGGCGAAGCCGGCCGCCGGCAGCTGAACCAGTATTCACGGTATTTGACCGTCGGTTTGGGCGTGCTGCAGGCGCTGTTCATCAGTTTGTGGCTGGAAAATCCGGCCCACTTTGACGGCGTGGCCATCGTCCATGATCCGGGTTGGGGTTTCCGGTTGACGACCGTGATTACGCTGGCCAGCGGAACGGCGTTTATCATGTGGCTCGGCGAGCAGATCACGGCGTACGGAATCGGCAACGGGATGTCGATCCTGATTACCTCCGGCATCATTTCGCGCGTGCCGACCGCCGCGCATCAGCTGTGGGTGTTGATGGCGCCGGGCGCCTCAGCGGCCAGCCGGCAGATTCAGCCGGTGACGCTGTTGCTGATGGCGGTCATGATGGTGGCGGTGGTGATCGCAGTGATCGCCATTACGCAGGGGCAGAGGCGCATCCCCGTGCAATACGCGCGCCGGGTGGTCGGGAGAAAAGTGTACGGCGGGCAGACCACCTACATTCCGATCCGCGTGAATCACGCGGGCGTGATGCCGATTATTTTTGCGCAGTCGATCATCATGTTTCCCGCGACGCTGGCCGGTTTTTTCCCCAACCGCGCGCTGCAGGCGGTTTCGCACTGGCTGACCAACGGCCAGTGGTTTTACACGATCCTGTATTCGGCGCTGATCGTTTTCTTCGCTTATTTTTATACGGCGATCTCGTTCAATCCGATCGAGGTGGCCGACAACATGCGCAAGTACGGCGGGTTTGTCCCCGGGATCCGCCCCGGCCGGCCGACGGCCGAATATTTCGGGCACATTTTGGACCGGATCACGTTGCCGGGCGCGGTCTTCTTGGCGGTCATCGCGGTGCTGCCGGACATGGTGGGCAAGTGGCTGAAAATTCCTTACAGCGTTGCCAGTTTTTTCGGGGGCACCGGCCTTTTGATCATCGTCGGCGTGATGCTGGACACGATGCGCCAGATCGAATCGTTCTTGCTGATGCGCCATTACGAGGGATTTATGAAGCGCGGCCGTTTGCGGGGTCGCAGGTAGCGAGTTGGGGGCACCGGTGAGACTCATTTTTTTGGGACCTCCGGGCGCGGGAAAAGGTTCGCTGGCGGAAATGATGCGCGAGCGTTTGAAGCTGACGCATGTCTCCAGCGGCAATTTGTTGCGGGATGCCGTCCGCGACGAAACGAAGCTGGGGGCCCGGGTCCAGGATTACATGAAGCGCGGGGAGCTGGTCCCTGATCCCTTGGTCACGCAGATGATTTTGAATCGGATCCCCGCGGATTCACTCAACGGGGACGGTTTTGTCCTGGACGGGTTTCCGCGCACCCAGTCCCAGGCGGAAGAGCTGGATCGGGAATTGGCTCGGCGCGGGACGGCCGTTGACCGCGTCGTCTATTTTGAAACATCGCCGGAGATCATCGTTCACCGGTTGGCCGGACGCAGGGTGTGCCAGTCGTGCGGAATGAATTATCACGAACAGAATCATCCGCCGGCCAAAGAAGGCAAATGCGACCGCTGTCCCGGTCCGGTGATTCAGCGCGAAGATGACAAGCCGGAAACGATCGTCAAGCGCCAGGGGGTTTACCGGCGGCAGACCGAGCCGCTCCTAGACTACTATCGCCAAAAAGGAATTTTAAGAGTCGTCAACGGTGATTTGGCCGTTGAGACCTTGTATCAACAGCTCCGCTCGCTGTTCCGGCAGGAAAAGCTGTTGCGCAGGCCTCTGGATGGTTGAGGTCAAAGACGCCAGGGCGCTGGACAAGATGCGCAAGGCCGGGCGGATCGTCGGCGAGCTTCTGGAGCGGCTTCGGGAGACAATCGCCCCGGGGGTCACGACCGCCGAGCTGGACCGGTTGGCCGGCAGCATCATCCAGGAATTGGGGGGTCAGCCGGCGTTCAAGGGGTATCGCGGATACCCGGCTTATATTTGCACTTCGATCAACGAAGAAGTGGTGCACGGCATTCCGCGCGATCGTGTATTGAAGGAAGGGGACATCGTCGGCATCGATGCGGGTGCCCGAGTCGAGGGGTACTACGGGGACGCCGCAGTGACCGTCGCGGTGGGGCGTGTTTCGGAGGAAGCGCGGCGCTTGATGGAAGTCACGCGCCAATCGCTGGAAGAGGGGATTGCCTGCGTCATGCCGGGCAGAAGGTTGTCCGACATCTCGCATGCGGTTCAGACGGCGGTGGAAAAAGAAGGTTTTTCAGTGGTGCGCGAATTTGTGGGTCATGGCATCGGAACGCGGCTGCACGAGCCCCCCCAGATTCCAAACTACGGGCCGGCGGGAACCGGGCCTGTTCTGAAAGCCGGCATGGTGCTGGCCATCGAGCCGATGGTCAATGCCGGCGGCATGGAAGTCGAGATATTGGACGATGGCTGGACGGCGGTGACGAAAGATCGCTTATTGTCCGCTCATTTCGAGCATACGGTGGCGGTGACGGAACATGGTCCGGAGATTCTCACACTTTGCCAAAAGAAGAAGCCATAGAAGTTGAAGGGGTGGTTGCGGAAGCTCTGCCCAACGCGATGTTTCGCATCGAGCTTGAAAATGGGCACAGAGTTTTGGCCCATGTTTCCGGAAAGATGCGGATGAATTTCATCCGCATTCTGCCGGGCGACAAGGTGAAAGTGGAGCTTTCACCGTACGATTTGACGCGCGGACGGATCACGTTCCGGGTTCGCTGATCATGTTGAAAGGTGTCTGACACCGCCCCGTACTTTTGTAAAAGTATGAGCGGGTGTCTTGAGCGGGTGTCTGACACCGATTTGGAGGAGGTTGCGGTGAAAGTAAAGGCATCGGTGAAACGGATTTGTGAACAGTGCCGTGTGGTTCGGCGCCGGGGCATCGTGCGGGTCATCTGCACGAATCCCAAGCACAAGCAGCGGCAAGGTTAAGGGGTAGGAACTTATGGCTCGTATTCTGGGTGTGGATTTGCCCAAGGGAAAGCGTGTCGATGTGGCTCTCTGTTATTTGTACGGAGTCGGCCCGCAGCTTTCCCGCGTCATCCTGGAAAAGGCGCAAGTGGGACCTGAAATCCGGGTGAAAAATTTGACGGATGAACAGGTGACCAAGCTCACCGGCATCATTCAGCGGGATTACAAAGTGGAAGGTGATCTCAAGCGCGATATCGCGCAAAACATCAAGCGCCTGGTGGACATCGGATGCTACCGGGGCATCCGGCATCGCAAGGGCCTTCCGGTGCGCGGTCAGCGCACTCATACCAACGCGCGAACCCGCAAGGGGCCGCGGCGTATTTTAAGTTCCATGCGACCGGTGGCCGGGAAACCGGCAGCGGCAAAGTAAGTTGAAGATATGCCCGGAAAATAGCCCGGAAAATAGCCCAGAAAATAGCCCAAAAATAGCCCAGAAAATAGCCCAGAAATAGAGAAAAGAAAAAGAGGAACGAATGGCTGAAGAGAAACGCGAAGAACAGCAAAAAACACTCCCTGCGTCCGACGCTGCCGCCGCGCCATCACCCGCACGCAAGGCGCGCTCCAAGACAAAGCGCCATGTTTCCAGCGGCATTGCGCACATTCACGCGACGTTCAACAACACGATCGTCACCATTACCGATAAACAGGGCAACGCCGTTTGCTGGGCTTCCACGGGGACCGTCGGTTTCAGCGGTTCCAAGAAGGCCACGCCGTTTGCCGCTCAGGTGGCCGCGGAAAATGCCGCCAAGAGCGCTCTGGCTGCGGGAATGCGCGACATCGAAGTGCACATCAAGGGGCCCGGTTCGGGCCGCGAATCCGCGGTTCGGGCTTTGCAAGCTGCAGGATTGACCGTCACCTTGATTAAGGACGTGACCCCTGTGCCTCACAACGGTTGCCGTCCTCCCAAACGGCGGAGGGTGTAATGGCCCCATCACCTGCCTTCGGCCTCGAAGAGGCCGCTGACAACGTGAAGGCAGGTGATGGGGTGGCCCCATCACCTGCCTTGTCGCCGAAGGCGACATCCGCTGGATGGACAGATCATCATCGGCCTTGGATGCTTATTGGATATGAGAAGTGGCCAACCATGGAGTTAGCAAAGATGCGAGAACGTACGTTGAAACGGAACCCAAGAATGTTGAAGTTTTTCAAGAAACGAATGTTTAGAGCGCCTTTCAGAACCTCCCGTGGCCGCGCGGGGTGGGTCTGGCCAGCGGCGCAAGGCGCGAGGAGCGTGGCGT
>JACQQZ010000007.1 GCA_016206755.1 Candidatus Omnitrophota bacterium | reverse complement strand
TTGGCCTCTTCCTCGCCGTGGTATTGGGCGACGATGTTGGACGCCAGGCGCTTCTTGGCTTCCATGGGATGCATCGCTTTTACAGCATTTAAATCTTCATCGGTCAGAAGCTCGTAGTATTTCCACATCAGCGCATCGCTGACGGACATCAGCTTGCCGAACATCTCGTCCGGTTTTTCGTGAATGCCGACGGTGTTATTCAACGACTTGGACATCTTCTGAACGCCGCCCAAGCCCTCGAGAAGCGGCATCGTGATGACCACTTGCGGGGGCTGCCTGTAGCGCTCCTGCAACACGCGCCCCATCAGCAGATTGAAACGCTGGTCTGTTCCGCCCAATTCAATGTCGGCCTTGAGGGCCACGGAATCGTACGCTTGCAGCAGCGGATAGATCATTTCGGTGACCGTCAATGATGCCCCGCTTCTGACGCGCTCGGTAAAATCATCACGCTCCAGAAGCCGGGGAACGGTCATGCGGCTGGCCACCGCCAGAAAATCGGCCAGGCGCATCTGCCCCAGCCACTCGCTGTTGCGACGGATCTGCATGCGCTTCAGGTCGAGGATGCGGCTGATTTGCGCGGCGTAGGTCTTGGCGTTTGCGAGAACTTCTTGGGGAGTCAGCGGAGGTCGAAGCTCATTGCGGCCGGTCGGGTCGCCGATCATGCTGGTGAAGTCACCGATGAGAAAAACAACCTGATGGCCCAATTCTTGAAAATGCTTGAGCTTTCGAAGCAGCACCGTGTGCCCCAAATGGATGTCGGGGGCCGTCGGATCGAAGCCGGCTTTGACGACCAGCGGCCGGCCTACTTTAAGCTTTTCCACAAGCTCCTGGTCCGAGGGGATAACTTCTGCCACGCCGCGCTTGATCAGCGCCAGTTGTTCCATGACAGAATTCATTGCGCCGCTCGTTGCGAGTGGGACGCCCCAAGAGCAACTGAGGAGGCCGAAGCAGGCATGGATCCCGAGTGCGCAGCAGGAGGGAGAGCGAGGCCGACTCCGTAGCGAAGAACGCAAGCGGTACCGTTTCCGGGAGTGCCAGGTTCAAGCGGGAACCTGGCACTCCCGGAAACGGTACCGCTGTTGACGCTGGGGCCAATGAGCGCGCCTGGACAACTCCATTCTCCGAGTGTCACTTATTCGACTCTCCGCAAAGAAAGGGCAATGCGGCGCTGCTCATCATCGATGCGCAGCACGCGGGCCTTCACGCTGTCTCCCACCTTGTAGGCGGATTCCAGCTTGGCCACAACGCCTTCTTTGGTTCGGGTGGATTCATCGGCGGGAAGCCGGATGGAAAGCTCGGACAGATGCACCAAACCGTCCAGATCTTTTTCCAGCTCAACGAACAAACCGAAGTTGGCAATTTTCGTAATTTTGCCTTCCACGGTGGTTCCGGCCGGGTAGCGGGAAACGATGTCACTCCACGGGTCTTGGCTCAGCTGCTTGAATCCAAGATTGATCTTTCGATTTTCCGTGTCCACGCCGAGAATCACCACGTCCACTTCCTGCCCTTTTTTGAGGACTTCGGAAGGGTGGTTGTAGCGGCGCGTCCATGACAAATCCTGAACGTGAAGCAATCCGTCGACCCCTTCGGCCAATTCCACGAAAGCGCCAAAATCGGTCAGGTGCTTGACGCGGCCCTTGAGCTTGGTGCCCAAAGGATACTGGGCTGAGAAAATCTCCCAGGGGTTGGCCTCAGTTTGCTTGAGCCCCAGAGCCATCTTCTGATTGGCGCGGTCCATGGAAAGGACGACGACTTCAATTTCGTCCCCGGCCTTGAGCATCTCGGACGGATGCGCCGGACGCTTGGTCCAGGAAAGCTCTGAGATGTGCACGAGCCCTTCCAAACCTTTTTCAACCTCGACAAATGCGCCGTACGGCATCAAGCTGACCACTTTGCCGCGCACGCGGGACCCGACCGGGTATCTGGCTTCCACCGCATCCCACGGATTGGGTGTGAGCTGTTTGAGACCCAGGGAAATTTTCATGGTGTCCTTGTCAAATCCGAGCACCATGACATCCATCTGCTGCCCCACTTGAACCAACTCGCTCGGGTGTCCCACGCGGCCCCAGCTCAAGTCGGTGATGTGCAAGAGACCGTCCACGCCCCCCAAATTGACGAAGGCGCCGAAGTCCGTGATGTTCTTGATCGTCCCCTTGCGGGTTTGGCCGACTTGAAGCTCGTTGAACACCTTGAGCTTCTGAGACTCTTTTTCTTTCATGAGCGCGTCGCGGCGGGAGACGACCACGTTGCGGCGGGGACGATTGATTTTGATGATGACAAACTGCATCGATTGCCCGACCAGGTTGTCCACATTTCCGAAGCCGCGCAGAAAGGCCTGGGAGGCGGGCAGGAATGCTTCCACTCCGCCCAAATCAACCATCAATCCTCCCTTGACCTTGCGGGTGACCCGGCCCTCGACGAAGTCCCCTTCGTTGGCCTTGGCCATGATCCGCTCCCATCCTTGGGCGCGCTCGGCCTTGCGTTTGGACAGGACGATAAGCCCGTCCTCATCTTCGACCGACTCGAGCAGCACTTCAATTTCATCGCCGACCTGGACGTTCTTGGGGTCCAGAAATTCTTCGAGCGAAATGATCCCTTCCGACTTGTAGCCGACGTCGACGATGACGCCTTGCTCGGTAATCCCGATGACCTTCCCCTTTAAGATCTGGCCTTCTTTCAAATCTTTGAGGGACTGGTTGTACAGCTGCTCCAACTCCTGCGACTCCAGCGAACGTTCCTGTTCTAAATCTGACATCGTCATGTTCATGTTACCGTTTCCCTTTTTTTATTTTCACCCTCGGAGGCACTTGGGCTTTGACCGAGTGGCGCTTGATATAACTCAAGAGCGTTTTTAACGTCTGTCCCTTTGTCCGCCGGGACGTATCGACCCGAACGGCGCCTGCCGCGGGACGAAGCGGCGAATGCGCGCGCGTCCGGTCCCGCAAATCTCTCTGACGAACCTGTTCAATCACAGTTTCTTGGCGAAGCTCGTGTCCGGCTTTACTCAAATCTCTTCTTCGGCGCTCGGCACGGACCTTGAGCGACGCCGTCATAAAAAATTTCCAAGGGGCATCCGGAAACACCACGGTCCCGGTGTCGCGCCCTTCCGCCACCACACGCCCGCGCCGGCCGATGCGCCGCTGCTGGCGGACCATCGCCCGCCGAACCGCTGCAATCGTTGCGATTTCGGAAGCGCGTTCGGCGACTTCCGCTGTTCGAATTTTGGCCATCACATCGCGGCCATCCAACAACACGCGCAAAACGCGCCCGGGATCAATCTTCAGATCAATGTTTGTTGTCCGAGCCGTTTGTCCCAACCGGCGTTCCTGCATCGGACCGATTTTCAGCCGCAAACTCTTGAGGGCCAGCGCGCGGTACATGGCACCCGTGTCCAAATATAAAAATCCCAATCGCTTCGCCAAGGAGGACGCCGCGGTGGACTTGCCGCAACCTGCCGGGCCATCCAACGTCACGATCAAGCGCGGGTTTTTGATAAACGCCCCCGCCGGCGCCGGCTTTCCACCAAGATCGCTTGAAGCTCTTTGCGATCCCCGTAGGCGACCGATTGCCGGACGTGAACCAGCGCGCGCTCGACGCGGGCCAGTGCGCCCAAGAGCGCGGCGCGGTTGTTAAAGCAAATGTCCTCCCAGAGTGCCGGGTCGCCCAAGGCAACACGCGTCGTATCCAGAAATCCCGCCGCGGCAATTTTGAGTTCATCCGGGCGCGCGGCGGAGACCAAACTGGCGGCCAACAGATGAGGGGCATGACTGATCATGGCCACCCGTTCATCGTGGCGCTGGGCGGACATCTCCGTGACGCGCATGCCCAGCGCTTTCCAAAGACGGCGCACCTGATTCAAAGCTTTTCGATTGGTTTCCACCGTCGGAGTCAGGATACACAAAGCCCCTTCAAACAAATCGGCGGAGGCATGTTTGACTCCGGTTTTTTCAGAGCCGGCCATCGGATGGCTTGCCACCGCAAGAAAACGCTTGGGCAAAGAGCGCTCCCAACCCCGGATGACATTGGCTTTGGTGGAAGCGACATCCGTCAAAATCACGCCGCGGCGCGCGGTGCGGGCAACTTTTTGCGATATTTCTACAACACGACTCGGCGGCGTCGCCACAATGACCAAGTCCGCATCTTTTACCGCAGGCGCAATCTCCAAAAATCCTCTGTCGATCGCGCCTTGCTTGGAAGCTTCGGCCAAAGCCGACCGGCGGCGCGCGACCCCGACCACCTTCCGGCACAAATGCCTCTTCCTGAGCGCCTTGCCGATGGAGCCGCCGATTAAACCGACGCCGATAATCGTCACTTGACCGAACAGTTGCATTACAAATCTCTTCCGACCGCCTTGGCGACGCGCCGAAGATCCGTCATGAGTTTCGAGAATTTCTCGGGCAGCATCGATTGCGGCCCGTCGCAAAGCGCCTCTTCCGGCTTCGAATGGACTTCGATGATCAGCCCGTCGGCGCCGGCCGCCACGCCGGCTTTCGCAATGGAAGGCACCAGGCCCCACTTGCCGGTGC
>JACQQZ010000078.1 GCA_016206755.1 Candidatus Omnitrophota bacterium | reverse complement strand
TGAATGGGTGTCTGAAAACCACAGCGTCTCGACTCAAGAAATGTCGATGCAGGATGCGACGGCTGCCGGCGCGCTGGCATTCTTTGGGGACAGGTACGGCGATCGGGTCCGGGTCGTCGCCATCGATGAATTTTCCAAAGAGCTGTGCGGCGGGACCCACTTGAATACGACCGGTCAAGTCGGCGTTTTTACCGTGGCGGGTGAGGGATCGGTGGCATCCGGCGTGCGGCGCATTGAGGCGCTGACAGGGCAGGCGGCCTTCAGGCATTTCAAGAACGCTGAAAACCAATTGGAAGAACTGGCCCAGCTTTTGAAAGCGCCGCGGGAACGTTTGACCCAGGCCATCGAGCGTTTGAAGGGTGATGCCAAGGCATTGCAGACAGAGCTTGAGCGCTTGAGGATAAAAGATTCTCAAGCGCAGGCCGGCAGCCTGGCGGCATCTGCCAAGAAAATTGACGGCGTGCAAGTTTTGATCAGCGAAGTGGCCGGCGCCGACATGGCCCAACTGAGGCAATTGGCCGATGCCTTGAAGAAAAAAATTCAAGGGGCCGGGGTTGTTTGTTTGGGGAGCGTTGCGGGCCAGAGCGCTTATCTGGTGGTTTCCACTTCGCCCGATTTGGTTCGGCGCGGAGTGACCTCGCAAATTTTGATTTCCAAGGTGGCATCCCTCATCGGCGGCAAGGGAGGCGGGCGCCCTGAGTTTGCGCAAGCCGGCGGCAATGACCCTGCCCGCTTAAAGGATGCATTGAATCAGATGCAAACCACTGTCGGCGAACTTTTACGTTCTCAGATGTGAGAGGGAAGAGGCCCCAAAGGAATCAATGAAATTGATTCGCGTTGGAAGTCAGGATTTCCAGAAGCTTTGTCATCGCGGAAACGGCAAACGCCGCAAGCAAGTCGAGCAGCGGGTGGCAAAAATTCTCGAAGACGTTCGCTCGCAGGGAGACGATGCCATCCTGCGCTACACCCGGAAATTTGACCATGTGAAACTGACGGCCAAGCAGCTCAAGGTCACCGAAGCCGAGACCTCCGGCGCTTATCAGAACATCGAGCCGGAATTTATCAGCGCGCTGAAATTGGTCATTGAAAATGTCCGTTCTTTTTATGCCAAGCAGCGTCTGCGCTCTTGGAAAAAAGCCAGCGAGGACGGAATCCTCTTGGGCGAAAAATGCGAACCGATCGAGCGGGTCGGCGTTTATATTCCGGCAGCCCAAGCGCCGCTGGTCTCAACCGTGTACATGACGGTGATGCCGGCCAAGCTGGCGGGCGTTAAAGAAATTTACGCGGCCACGCCTCCGCTGGCCAACGGCTCGGTGGATCCGCACATTCTCGTCACGGCCAATTTGCTGCGCGTCAGCGCCGTTTACAAAATGGGCGGGGCGCAAGCGATCGCCGCGTTTGCCTACGGGACGCGCACCATTCCGCGCGTGGATAAAATTGCGGGCCCCGGCAACGCCTATGTGACGGAAGCCAAGCGGCAGGTGTTTGGGGATGTCGACATTGACATGACGGCCGGCCCGACGGAGATTGCCGTCATTGCCGATGATCACTGCGACCCGGAATACGTCGCCGCGGATTTGGAAGCGGAGAATGAGCACACGGGCGGCTTGGCGGTCTTGATTACACCGTCTAAAACGTTGGCGCGCGATCTGAAAAAGCGCGTCTCTCAGGGCTACGTTGTTCTGACCAAGAATTTGAATGAAGCCGTTCTCGCATCCAATCTCATCGCTCCGGAACATCTGGAAATTCACACGCAAAAGCCGCAGGATTTGGTCAAGCGGGTGCGCAACGCAGGGGCGATTTTTCTAGGGCCATTTTCGCCGGCGTCTCTGGGCGATTACATCGCAGGACCCAGCCACGTGCTGCCCACCGGGGGCACCGCGCGGTTTTTCTCCGGGCTGGGAGTTCATGATTTTGTGAAGCGCTCGCATTTGATTTCTTACTCACGCAAGGCATTGGAAAAAGTTCGCTCTCACGTCGAGCGAATGGCAGCGATCGAGGGGCTTCACAAACACATGGCATCCGTCAAAATCCGATTTGAGCGAGGCAACGATGGCGAAGAAAAGAGCGGCGGGCATTCAGCGTAAGACCAAAGAGACCTCCATTCAAGGCCGGCTGGCATTGGACGGCCACGGACGGGCTTCCGTCAAAACCGGCATTGGATTTTTAGACCACATGCTTTCGGTTTGGGCCAAACACGGCCTGTTTGATTTGACGCTCAAGGCCCAGGGCGATCTCGAGGTGGACGGGCATCACACCAACGAGGATCTGGGATTGGCGCTGGGGCAAGCGTTTCTCGAATCGGCAGGGGGCAAAGCCGGGATCGCCCGCTTCGGGTGCGCCTACGTGCCGATGGATGAATCGTTGGTGCGTGTCGTTGTGGACTTCAGCGGCCGGCCTTATTTGAATCCTGTCTGGACGGAACGGCCTCTTTTTCTGGGAGCCGCCGCGGACACCTATCAATTGGACGATGCGCGGCATTTCTTTCAGGCGTTCGTCAATGAAAGCCGCATGACGGTGCATGTCACCATTCTTTCCGCGGATCTGGACGGGCATCACGTTTTGGAGGCGCTCTTTAAGGCATTCGGCCGGGCGCTGTCCCAAGCCGTGGCCCTGGACCCGCGCGTCAAAGGTGTTCCTTCGACCAAGGGAAAACTCTAGTTTTTAAGCATGAGCGGCAGAGTTACCATCATTGATTACGGAATGGGGAATTTGCGCTCCGTCCAGAAAGCGTTTGAATTTCTGGGGGCAAAAGCGCAGGTGACCCATTCTGCTTCAGCGATCGCTAAGGCGGAACGTTTGGTGCTGCCGGGTGTTGGCGCCTTCGGAGATGCCATGCAAGAGCTTCGTCGGCGGCATCTGGTTGACCCGATTCACGCTGCCATTGCAAAGGGCACGCCGTTTTTGGGATTGTGTCTGGGTTTGCAGCTTTTGTTTGAATCCAGCGAAGAGTCCCCTGGAGTTCGCGGCTTGGGTGTTTTGTCGGGGCGCGTGCGGCGATTGCCGCGCAAGCCGAAAAATCTTAAAGTTCCGCACATCGGCTGGAATTCTCTGATGCAATCCAAACATGCCAAGCCCAACTGGCTGTTGCACGGAGTTCCGGAAGGGGGATTCGTGTACTTCGTACACTCTTTCTATGCAGAACCGAAAGATAAAAAAGTGGTTGCGGCGGAAACCACTTACGGAACCCGATTTGCTTCCGTGGTGACTCAAGACAATGTGGCCGCCACGCAGTTTCATCCGGAAAAAAGCCAAAAAGTCGGGCTGGCCATTTTGAAAAACTTCATTCACTATGCATAATTTTGCCAACTTACTCAGGATATTTGCTCAGAAGGTGGGGGTACAAGCGGTACCATTTCCGGGAGTGGCGGGTTGGTGTGGGTACCCGGCCC